>NZ_BBMP01000012.1 GCF_000755245.1 Halococcus sediminicola
TATTTTAGTACGTCTATTACTTTCTCATTTTGTCTTGTTTTCTTTTGTTGCGCATGTGAATCAGATACTCGAACTCATCTTCTTCTACCTCATCGGCGAATGTGTATAATGTGCCGGTGTGATCTGAGAGCGACGCGGTGATTCTGGCGTGTTTTTTTTTTAATGATACGGCGACCACCGAGATCTACACACTGCATATCGTCGGCAGCGTCAGATGTGTATAAGAGACAGTTGAGTACACAGCAGCGCTTCTGAACTCCAGTGAACCGGTCCACTACTACGTTCACCTCGACAGCTCACCGGTTCAGAGGAGATGGTGAGATTTCAGTTGGGAACTACCGACTCTTGCTCCTACTCACACTCTCGTTCTCCGTCCCCACTCGAAATGAAACCATGTTGTAAACAAGGAGTGCGGTGAGGTGCGCCGGACGCTACTGCCAGGGGCACTTGGTGACGGGAGTTCGCACAACCGAGTCCGCTTCCGGTCCCCCACACGCCTCCAACTCATCGATACAGCTGCTATCGGCTAAAGTGGGCTACATGGATGTCCATCCTCGGTCGGGAGTACGACCTACTTCTACTGTTTCGTAGCACGCTGGGCAAGACGAGCGCTCGCTGTCGAGTCAAACTTCAGTCCGCACGAAGAACTGCAGTCTGTCGTCTGGCATCGATAACAGAGTCGGTTCTCGAACAGAGTCCCTTCTCGATATAGACCGAGAGCATCGATCCACCGCAGTTGGGGCACTCGTCGATCAGGTTCTCGTTGTCGTCAAGTTCTGGCTTGCTCATTCGACGACCAGTTCGCTTTCGACTCGTCGCTTGTGTGCACACGGAATTGCTCGGAGAGCGCCTGATGACCGGGCAACGGCCTTCAGGTCGAGGCCGAGGCCGCCGCTTCCTCGTCGCTTCTGGTGTCACCGCGGCGATAGCGGTCGAGTCGTCGGTAGCCGGTGATCGCCGCCTCCTCGTCGAGTTCGAGCGTGTATCGTCCGAGGATGTCCTGGGTGTCCGGCACCGAGCGGCGTTCGATGATCTCCACGATGGCGTGCCAGCCGTCGTCGCCGTGGCCAATCTCCACGACGCTGTCGAGCGGGCGACCGATGAGGTCCGCGGCGGCGTCGCGAATGTTGTTTCTGATGTCGACGATGCCGACGCCGGAGGTGGCGTTCCCATTCGTCTCGTCGGCGTCGTCGTCGTCATTTTCGCCTTCGCTCGCCTCGGCTCCGTCGTCGCTAACGGTTTCGAGGCGTTCGGCGATGGCCTCTTTGGCCCCGGACCTGTTCTTCCCGTCGGATTCGGCTTCGCGGACCTCCCGAAGAACTCCGCCGTCGTCGATTGAGTCGAGTTCATCGCGCAGTTCGTCGACTGTGTATTCGCTTGGATCGATGTCGGTCATGTGCGTATCGTGAATTTCCGGACGAATAACTACTGTTGTGGTCGGTGCTGTCCCCGACTGTGGGGGTTACTGTTCGGCTTCCTGCTCTTCCTCGATGCGGACCTCGGGTTCGTCGGGTTCGGGCTGGACCATCGGCGAGGTGCCGAAGTCGAGGTCCTTGAGGTCTTGCATCTCGCCCGATTCGGCCGCCAACTCCAGCTTCGATATTTCCTTCCCGTAGTGGAGGAACGTATCGACCGAGGCGACGACGATGCGCGCCTCCACAGTGAGGATTTCGATACCGACGACCGACACCCGCGCCCAGATGTCGATAACGATGCCCTTATCGAGGATGCGGTCGAGCACCTCCGCCAGACTGTCGCTTGAGGGTCGTGCACTCATCGTAAGACCACGATCACTCCCTTCCATTAACCCTTTGCCCCGGCGTGGGCAGGCCCGATCGACGGCCGTGGCGCGGAGGGTTGCGCTTGCCGGCGATACGTCTATTAGTCCGACTGTACAACCGCCTCATGGCGCGGACAGAAGCGCGTCGTTTCATCATGATCGAGAACCTCTATGCATACGACGTCGTGGAAGACGCCGATTTCGAACTCGACATCGAGGGTGTCGACGAGGCCGAATGGACCTACACCGTGAACCACGGTCCCCTCGCGGCCGTCGTGAACGACATCGACACAATGGATCCAGGGTAGAGGTGAAACGATAATGACATCCGATGACCGAACCGAAAACGACGACGGATCGAAAACCGGGAGGTTCATCCACACAGTGCTGACCGACGTATTCGAGACGCTCGCCGACATGGACGAGGGCAAGCGTCGGCGCGGGGTCGGCAGCACGCGTGAGGGCAGAACGCGCTTCGACTATGGGTTCGACGTCGGTATCGGCCCGGGAACTGACGGTGCTTCCCAGCGGCGGCTGGAAAAGCCGGACCCCGACGCCGATTCCGTCGCGGTGGTCCAGCCCACGGACGGTGGCTACGTCGTCACGCTCGACCTGCCTGACGTCGACCCGCACGAACTTTCAGCCGGCGTCGACGACAAGCAGACGCTCGTGGTCGCCGACGACGGCGGTGTCGTCGGGCGGGTTTCGCTCCCACAAGAGAATCTCGAAGTCGGCGACGCATCGTACAACAACGGCGTCCTCAATGTTCGACTCGATGCAACAGGGAGCGAAAAATGAGCGATTCGGACGAGGCCGACCGCGAGGAACTAACCGAGACCGCAGCGAAGCTCGATTCGGCGCTGGATTCGGCAGAGGGCGACGGGGATCAACCGGCGGATAAAACCACTCCCTCCGACGGCGATTCCAGGTCTTTCGTAGAGGACATCCGGCACGGGCTCCGTGACGGACTCGGCGAGAGCCTTGGGGCGAGCGAGGAGAGCGGTCTCGGCGGGCAGTTCGGGCGGATGCTTGGCGAGATGGTGATCAGAACCATCGCGGCGGAGTTCGGCCGCCACACGGGCAGCGAGAATGACGGGGGCATCGACCCGGGTGACGTCTTCGGCGAGGAGTCGCTCACGGCGGCGGCCGAGGACGTACTCCCCGAAACGACGGACGCCCTCTCGGAAGGAGGAGATGTCGTCGAGGAGACGAAGGAATTACTCGAAACGGTGGACCTCAGCGAGCTTCCCGACGCCATCGACATGAGCGAACTCCCAGAGGCGATCGACATGAGCGAGGTCCCAGCTGCGGTCGCAAACGCCGACCCCAAACGGGCGGTCGAACCTAAACAGCTGGCTTCGCTCATCGAGTTCGGCGATCTCTTCGACGCGACCGACATTCGGGCGTTCATGCAGAACAAGGATGAACTCGAAGACGAAGTCGACGACCTCACCGACGACGAGGGCGAAGACGACTCAGGCCTCGTCGATTCGCTCGGTTCGGATTCGTCCGCCGGCTCCGACCTCGTGGATTCGGTTGGTTCGTCCGCCGACTCCGAGTCGGGTGGCGGCGAATCATTCATCGAACAGGGCGAAGCGATGCAGGCCGCGATCCAGTCGAAACTGCAGGACGCCATCGGTGAGTTCCGTGAGAGCGCCCTTGATGCGCGCGACGGGTTGAAGGACGCGCGCGACGAGGCCGAAAAACAGGTCGAGGAAAAAACCGGCGGCGGCACCGGCCAGCCCTCTTCGCGTAACCCGACGGCGTTTTCGACGATGACGTCGGGCTGGAACTCGGGTGGCTGGTCGTCGGCGAACTTCTCGACGGTGCCGAAGACCACGCGCCATTCGAACGCGCCCGGCCACTTCCGGATCTACGGCCGACGTTTCGACGAGCGCGAGGAAGACGACGATGAGTAGCGGTGGTCCCGCCCGCCAATCCGACAGCCTCGCCGACGTGGTGGAGATGCTGCTCGACAAGGGTGTGGTCATCAACGCCGACATCGTGGTCTCGATCGGCGATACCGAACTACTCGGGGTGCAACTCAGAGCAGCGATCGCCTCTTTCGAGACCGCCGCCGAATACGGCTTGGAGTTCCCCGACGGCACCGACATGCGTCGAGTCGAGCAGGCATCGGGGCGCTCCGAACTCGAAGACGACGAGACGGTCACGGTCAAAGGGGTGGACAAGGACGACTCGGCGCTCGAAGGCGAAGACGAGGAATCCGACACCGACCGCCAATCGGCACCCGAGATTGGTGCGCGGCCGAACGCCGGGGTGCGCGCGGGACACACGACCAGATCCGACGACGAGGGCGATGGGGGCGGGAAAACCGAAAAAGGAAACGGGGAAAGCGAGGCCGACTCATAGGGTCGGTGACGAATCTTTACCCCTCCGTTGAGCAGAGATAGTTCCAAATGTTCGGCTCATCGATTGCATCGATTCCTTTCAGAATGGACGCTTTCAGCGTTGAGAGGTCCGGAATCAGCCGGTGCTTGAACCACTCATAGAGCTGATTCCAGCAGCCTTCCACTGGGTTGAGCTCGGGTAGTTTCGACGGGAAGTACCAAACTGCCAGCTCTTCTCCACGCACGCACGAGACCGAACTGTCTCCGACAGTTCTGGTCTCGCGCTCACCACTCACGAACTCCCAGAGATCCCTCGCATAGAAGTATCCCGCCCGATCGAGGAACACCACCAACTCCTCGCCGAATTCGTCTTGGAGTGCCTCTAACAAGCGAATTCCGTGGTATCGTGTGAGATTTTCTTCCGTCCAGCAGTAGAAGCTATCACCGTCGTCGGTGATAGCGCCAAGTACCGTCACCTTGTCCCACGAATTCGATGTTTCAATCGTTGGGTCTGACCCGATCGGATACCAACCATGCCGCTGGACGGTGCCGACACGTTTGGTGAACTGATCGACGACAACCACCGTCTTCTCGGCTAGTTCGGGGCGTTTTTTCGACTGTCGCTTGGAATTCTTCTTCCTCCTCGGGGTCGGCTTCGTGATGGCGAGGCCGCGCTGTCCGCCAGGACAGCCCGGCCTCCGTCAGCAGATAGCGCGCATGCCGATCGCTGTACTCGACATCGTATGCCTGAGCGACATAGTGGAGGAGAAGCTTCGGCGACCAGGCCTGTTGGTCGTAGCCCAGCTCGGTAGGTGAGTCTTGGAGCACCTCTTCGAGGTGCTCACGCTGTTCTCTGGTGAGTTTTGAAGGACCACCAGGGCGAGGAGCGTCGTAGGGAGCCTGCTCGATCGGTTGCTCGACAAACCGATCGAGCCAGTTACGGATGGTTTTCTCAACAACGCCGTGACGCTCAGCGAGGGTATCGATCTGAGCACCTTGCTTGCGGCCGATCGCCGCGAGAACGCGTTCTCGCGGCTTTTCACCCTCCGTTTGCTCACGCACCTCGTGGAGTTCTTCCAGAGTGATATCGTCGAGCCGACCCATTACATCGGGCTACTGTCTATGTCGGTAAAGATCTTTAGCCGACCCTATCAGAGGCGGACGATGACGACGATTGACGTCGATGGTGAAGAGGCGCGCGACGGGCTGATGACGTTCGTCGTCGCGGTCGTGGAACTGCTGGACGCGATGGAGCAGGAGGCCATACGACGGATGGAGTCGGGCGAACTTCTCGGCAGAAGCGCGAATCGGGCGGTACTCGCATCAGTGAGTACGGAGGACCGTGGCGTCAGCGTTCCAACCGGCTGGGGTGCTATCACTCATCGGTTCGTCTGGCGCGGGGAGTGTGCATCACGTACCTCCGCCCCGTCCCGGAGTTTGTCCTCACAGTTGGGACAGACGCGCACGTTCCCCATCCCATCGGGTGCGAACACCCGCACGTATTGGTCGGTGACGAATCCGCCGCAGTTGTGACAGTCTGGCATTGATGAGTTCTCCCGAGTCATACTACGTTTCAGTGACTCGGTAATACCCCGACATGGACATCCAACCTTGGACGTGACCGGATGCGAGTCACGGCTCCCAGTCGACGAACACGGAACGAACGCGAGCGGTCTTCTCTTACTCGACTCGACGCCGGGCCATCACGACCGCTCGGTCCACGGGTATCTCCGCTTCGAGACTTCGGTGATTTCGACCGTGTAGTCGGGTTCGTCCGGTCGTGGCGTGCGCACGTCGTATGCACCCGCCACCGAAACACCGTCGCTCCGTGCCTCGTCGACGAGATCGATGAGATCGGTCTCGAAGGCCGGCACATCCATACGATTTGTATCGCTTCGTTGTTGAGACATCGTTGTCCTCCGAGGGCAGTTCAATCGTGGGATACACCCTCACGAACGACACGATACACTCCGGCAAAGCCATCCGGGATGGGTTTCCAAGGTGTTTCGCATTATCCTCTACCAGAGTTCTCAACGGTCTCGAAGTCAGCATCGTCACCAATGAGCAGCGTAGTGAAGACGGTGGTCTGGGCCCGACGGAGCCGCTCACTCGTGGCTTGGTCGGAGATTCCAAACCGGCCCGCGAGCTCCTCAGTCGTGATATCCCGTGGGATGGCGAAGTAGCCTTCTTCGAGCGCGGTGAGCAGGGTTTCGCGCTGAGTCGGGGTCAACCCCGACGTGTCGAGTTCCGGCTTGTCGGGATGATAGAGCCGTTTGAGGTCGAGCGTGACGCCCGCTTGTTCGCAGTCAGCGCTGAACGCGGCGATATCGGCCTCGTCGGGGAAGCGAAACTGGAACTCCCACCGTTCAGTGGTCCCGACTGCTTCGAGAACCGTGGCCCCGTACTCATTGCTAGTCTGAACAAGCCCATTGATATCCGCGGGCCAGTCAACCCGGAAGAGAGCTTGGTCGTCGAGCTCGTCGAGCAACGTGACGTCATGGATGGTCTCGTCCTCCAAGAGCATCGTTTCGAGTGCGCCAGCGTCGGCGTTGTGGGCCCAAAAGAAGGGAATGATCCGATCGGTAGTCGGCACCATCCGCTCGAGTTCGAAGCGTACACCGTCGCCGGCGGACTGGAGCGAGCGACCGAGACCGAAATCACTCGCCGGAACCACCACCTCGACGACGACGCTCATGATGGTCTCCGTTCGGCGCTCCGCCACCGCAGAGGACATATCGGACACAGCTTGCGTGCGGTGGTGGTGGCTGACATGATTGTCATGGCGATCAATCGGTATCGGCTTCACGGAGTTCGTCTGAGCCGTCCAACCCCGCAGAGAGGAGTCGCCGGGCGATCACCAGTAGTCCGTTCCCGACGCCCTCGCTCCAAAGTGCCGACTCACGATGCGGATTCTGTTCCAGCGAGCTCAGCAAAAGCGTGTTGCGGTCGACCAACAACAGTCGTCCGATTGCTTCGTCCTCCTCACCCGCCTGCGGTTGAAGCCATTCGAGTTCGGACTCGAACACCTCCGCGTCGGGGACCGTCTCCTGCAGGCGCTCGTGAACGGACTCCGAGAGCGTGCCGAGATAGATTTTCACCCCTCGTTCGTGAGCGGCGCGCAGCCGGTCGAGCAGCCTCTCGGAGAGCACCTGTTCGCCCTTGACGATCAGAATGATCTCCTCGTTCGCTTTGTCGACGAAGCCGATTGCACGCCGCGTGATGGTGTCGGTCCCGGTGGTCGTCCAGACGTTCGAGTCGTTCCCGACCGCCTCCTCGCCGAGCGAGTCGAGGGCTTCGAGACTACTCTGAAGCGTTGTGAATCGCTCGTCGAAGCGCTGGCGCAACAGCGCCGTCGCCTCGTTGATCGGGACCGCGCGGAACTCCTTGGGGTTCGAATGCTGGACGTCGACCAACCCGACTTCCTGTAACTGCTCGACGGCATTGTACACTCGTGTTCGGGGGACGTCGGCGACCTCGCTGATCTCTTTGGCGGTCGCGGTCGAAACCCGCGCGAGCGCTGCGAAACACTCGGCCTCGTATTTCTTCAGTCCGAGGTCGCCTAGCACTTCTATTGCATTCGTTTGAGCGGTCTCGTGGTCCATTGGGTGTCACTTCCCGATGATCCGCGATATACACCGGTGTTGGGTGACTATACAGACGTTTCGTCCGGCCCTACATAGCTTTCGTGGTCTGTAACGACAACTGAAACAACATCATGATGTCAGAACACCATCTATCCCGTTCGTGGTAATGGCGTCTGTTTGACGGAGCACAGTTTCACCGATTTCCTCACAAAGACCTCGCTCAACGCTACCAAGAGTTTGACTCAGAATCTCACAAAACACACAAGTACAAGGACGGAGTAGAGTTCGAGAGCACGTGGTCCCGCCTGCCACGTTTCTGTAACCAATGACCGATTCCTCACCGGACCGAACCGTCGACGATGCCGCCGAGTTGTTCGAGCATCTCGGATTGAGCCAGTACGAAGCCCGAAGCTACATCGCCCTCCTCCGACTCGGATCGGGAACCGCCCGCGAGATCAGCAACACCACCGACGTGCCGCGCACTCGGATCTACGATGCGGTCGAATCGTTGGAAAACTGGGGACTGGTCGACGTCCAGCACGCCTCGCCCAAACGGTTCCAGCCGGTTTCGCGCGAGACCGCCATGCGAATCTTCCGGCGCGAGTATAACCTCACTTTTAGGGATCTCTCGGAACGCCTCGACGCACTCGAACCCGCCGATCGCTCGCGCGAACAGCCGGGCGTCTGGTCGCTCACCGGGCGCGGTGCGGTCGATACTCGGGTCGTCGAACTGATCGGCGACGCCCAGGACGACCTCATCTTCTTGACCGTCGGGGAGTTGCTCACCGAGGGCGTACTCGACGAACTGGCGGCGGCCGCAGACCGGGGTGTGTCCATCCGGGTAGCTGATGGAACAGCAGCGACACATGAACGGGTGGCGTCCGCGGTTCCTGAAGTCGAGTTCGTCGAACCACCGTGGGAGTGGCACGCCACCCCGACAGGTCGGCTGGTGATGGCCGACGGTGAGACGATCTTGATGAGCGTCTTCGAGAACGGTGGCTCACCAACGGAGACCGCGATCTGGGGGACCGGCAGTCGGAACAGCCTGGTGGTCGTCCTCAAGGCGATTTTCGCGTGGTGGCTCGGCAACGCCGACCGGTTCCCGCTCTCGGGTGAGTCGGGGTGAGCGCGTCGGCATGTTCGGTCATATATACCGACGCCGAGCAAACGGACCGAGAATCGCACGCACCAATCGATAAGAGTCTTGTACCGTCCCTCCGTTCATGGAAGCAGTGCGACATGGCCCGCTCACAGAGATTATCGCAAATCCTCACAAAACGCTTTTTGGAGCGTAGGTGTTATCGCATACCATGAGTTGTGTCAGAGAAAACTACTGCACCGAGTGCGAGTGGTCCGTCAGTAGTGGGGATCACCCGGTCCCCGAACGGACACAGCTCGCCATCGAGCACGCGGTCACGACGGGGCACGACATCGACTGTATTCTCGATACCGAAGAGCCATCGACCGACGCATTCGCCGTAGATTCCGCGGAACAGTCGGTAGACTGAGGATGCGGCTAGTCGGCCAGTCCCCGTGATCCACCCCTCGCCCATCGACCATCGACAATCGATTACCCTCTACGTCCCGGTGAAACCGGCGTCGGTCGATGGGCGACCGTCGGCTTCGTGTATGCGTTCGATATCGACGGTCACTCCCTGTTCGGTCCAGTGTTCGTGTGCCTCTAGGAGATTCTCTCGACGTGGATAGAGCAGCTGGAATCGCCAGCGTGCCTGTTGGCCACGGATATTGAGAATTCTACCATTTGCTGCGGTAAGTGTATTCAGCACCCGGTAGACGTCGTCGCTCCAGTCCACCCGGTAGGAGCATGCATCCTCCGCTCCCTGAGAGCTGAGCGGTGACGCACACTCGACGCTTGGATCAGCCGCGAAGGCGTCGTCGAGTGCATCGCGGTCGCCCCCACGCACGCGAACCACGGGAGTCGCTGTCTCATCGCCGGACTCAATGATCGGATCGACCGCGGCTTCCATGTCGGGAAGCATTTCGAACGTCGTGGACAGCGCGAACTCGGTTGCTGGGACTCGCGCCGTAACAACAGTCTCCATCTAGCGGGAGTTTTCTTCCACCGTGCGGATAACGGTGTTGTGAGGGATACCGTGAAATAATCATGGTTCTTGATCGGCAGTCGAAATCCGTATCCAAATCAATCACGGCTGTATTGCGCGATCACAGTGGTTGCGTGAGTCCGGGTGGAAAACAACCCTTGAATTATTCACGGGTCTGTTCCGATTCAAATCACAATATACTATAATATACCATTTTCGATGGAAGTCTAGTCGTCAGATGACGCGACCAACGCTCTTTCATTTGCAAGCGGCGTTTCTCCGCTCATGGCTTCAATCGCAGAGTTCGTTATTCCGGCCGACGAGTTCGCGCTCCGGGAGACGCTCGAACGCCGGCCCGAGCTCGTCTGCGAAGTCGAGCGCGTGGTTGCCCACGACACGACCCACATCATCCCGTTTATTTGGGTTTCTGGCGGGGAACTCGACGGTCTCACGCAACTGCTCGACACCGATCCGAGTGTCAACGACATCGAACTGCTCTCCGAGACGGACGACGAACGTTTGTATCGGCTTTCATGGGCTGACGAAGCCCGCGTCGTCGGTCATATGGTCTCTGAGTGGAAGGCGACGGTCCACCAAGCCGTTGCCGCGGATGGCCAGTGGTCCCTGCGGGTGTTGTTTCCCGACCGAAGCGCTATGTCAGAAGTGAGTGAATTCGCTCGTGAGCACGGGTTGTCTCTCGACCTTCGCCGGCTCTACGAGGTCGACAACGCCGAGCGGGCCCGCTTTGACCTCACTGAAAGTCAACAGAAAGCACTGACTGCAGGCTACGAGCACGGGTATTACGAGATCCCACGGGATATCGATATGGCCGACCTCGCCACAATGCTCGACATCTCTCATCAAGCACTCTCCGAGCGGCTGCGCCGCGCAACGGGAAATCTCATCGAAAACACGCTCCTGGTCGATGAGACCGAAGACGAGTGACCCAACGGCATGGCTTACTTCCATCTAATGTCGGGGGGTTTCGCACAACCACAACACGCTCGCGCACCCCGACCGCCGCTCAGGCACTCTCATGTTGATTTCTACTCAGTCATCCGCGAACCTCCCCTGCCTCAATGTCGTAGTTGTCTGGGCAAAGGCAACACGACATGCAGTCGAACGCAGTCACGATTACCACTCCTCGAACTGCTGCTCATCACTGACGAGTACGAACAGCTCCTTCGGACGACTGGCTCTTAGCGCGACGAGCTGCGACCTTCACCGCTACCAGCGCGTCGAGAGATTAGCGACGAGGATCCCTATCTCGGCGTGAGTCCGCGTCATCTCCAACGTATCGTGAAGAACACCCCAGACCGCACGGCTGACGACGATTTTCGCTCTTGCCGAATCTGGTGAAACAGTCGCGGAGGAACTACAGCATCCCGCCGTATGCTAGTGGATGTGCTCCAACGGACAGCTTTCGGCGGGATGCTCCAGGAAGTTGTTGAGCGCCAAGCAATAGTGTTCCGCCCCGAGCCGCTCGACGCCATCGTCGAGCGGCGCTGCAAGCGTGCGTGGGAGCAGGCTCCCTGTCCCGAGTGTGGGGAAACAACTCTCCAGACTCGGGACGAGAGTCCCCGAGTCTGGTGTCGTAACTGCCGCTATAGCTTCACATACACCCGAAACACGCCGTTCGCAAACACCGGTCTTACACCCGGTGAACTCCTTCTCATCTTCATTCTCTACGCTGATACCTTGCTCAGCATCAACCAGATCGCCCAGCTATTCGATTCCTGCTACGACACGATCCATATACAACTCCGTGAGGGGGAAGCCGCGTTCGAACGCGGCTTTCCCCTCGTCTGGGAACGCATCCAGCACACCGTTGAGGGACCAACACAGATCGATGAAACCGGCTCGAAGTGTTCGGGCTACAAAGGTCAATCGCCGCCGCGGGATGGTCTCTCCCGCGGCGGTTCTGGGGAACCGGGCCGATCACGCTGGGAGGGAGCACCGGGCGACAAACTCACGCTCGTCGCGGCGAGCCGCGACGTGCTTCGGGTGATCTCAGCCGAAGAAGGATCAAAATACGACGAGAATCTCGGGCCAGTGATCGAGGAAGCAGGCGATCTCTCCCAGCCGCTGGGAGAGATCTGGACCGACGAACTTCCTGCGTATCAGCAGATGAACCACGAGCATCGAACCGTTGTTCACGACGATAAGTACGTCTCAGACGATGGCGTCCACACAAATCAAGTCGAATGCCTCTGGTCGCTGATCCAGCCGTGGCTGGAGAAGTTCCGCGGTCTCTCCAAACCAGGATTGGAGCAGTCCGTCCGAACCTACGGGTTCGTACGGACGTTGAACCTCGTCGGAGCACCGCTACACGGTCTCGTTGACTGCTTCGCCCTCAACGTGTTTCACTAGATTCGGCAAGAGCGACGATTTTACTATGGAGAGGATATCATGAAGCAATTTCAGGCTCGTCACCATGATGCTGTAGCGAGGAGCTTTACAATCGAGTTGGGGTGACGCCAGCAGTGGTGAGACGATCATCATCGCGATTTTTCTCGTTGTCACTGGGTTAGCTATCCCGGTAGTTCCGATCGTCTGGATCGCGCGTGTCATTGCGAACTGATCGGTACTAGCTGTAAGAAGCACACTTCTGCTCGTGTATGAGAGTCGCTATTCGAGGCTGGATTGGTGGTTTGTCGGTCGGTTCTGGTCCTCAGATGCACCTTCTGAGAGTTCGTTTGTCCACCCTTTATCCATAGTAAAGAATATTTAGTTTTTCTATCTACTTAGACGATTAATGGGGGTGTTTGCACGATCGTGGTGAGAGTTTATCCGGATGAGAGGCCAATCATTCGAAATGCAACTTCGTGAAGCAACTAGCGCCGACACGACGCGTCTTCGCGAGCTCGCCAAGAGCACAATGACCAGTACGTATGCTCTCAGCCCCCAGCAACTCGATGCCATCGTCGAAGAGCACTTTGGGGAGGACCATCTTCTGGAGGTGATCGATGACGGAACTCGCACCCTGCTTGTCAAAGAGAGTAGCGTAGGCAAGACCGATGGCGATGATGAAGCTGAAACGGAAACAACGATCGCTGGATTAGTCGAAGGGTCCCTCGAAGAAAACAACGGGGCGATACACTGGCTGTTCGTCGATCCAGAACACCGCGGAAAGGGGATCGGCACCGAACTCTTCGAATCAATGATCGAGAGGCTTCGAAACCAGGACGCAGAACACGTCACGGCAAGCACTCTTGAGGCCAACATGGAGGGTCACCAGTTCTTCGAGGAGCTCGGGTTCGAACGAGCGGGCGACCGTACCATCGAGGTCGGCGGTGAATCGCTTACCGAATACGAGTACGCCGAATCAGCGCCCAATTCGCCCTCAGAACCGATTTCCGGGCAGGATATGGAGCCTGATACTGAGCTTCCAGAGGCCGAGACGAGCAATGGCATCACCACTGCTACGACCGATGACGGACAGCAGGCATACATAAATCGGGACGAAATGAACACCGGGACTGAAGGACCCTTCTTCGTCGTCTATACTGATGAGGAATACACCGAGCAGTTCGGGTACTACTGTGCCAACTGCGGGTCCTTGGATACGGTAATGGACAATATGGAGCGGATCGAATGCAGTGGCTGCGGGAATGCCCATGCAGAGCGATCGGGCGACGCGTACGATGATTCGTACTTGTAGAAGGATAATCTTTCGTAGATATAAGTCATCCTCCCGAATACGCACGCGTTTTTAACGGATGCGAATGCCGGTAGCCACTTTCGGCCCCATCCGCGGCCATGTTTTCGATTCGCGTCTCTCTATAGTTCGACAGAGGAGTCAGTCTTCGTTATCGGTCTCAGGGCGGACATCGTCATCAGTTCCGGCTGGCCCGGCTGCCTCGGATGGTTCCGCTGCTGACAGAGATTCGTTGTTCTCCTCGGTGATTGAGCCAGTAGAGCCGCTTGCATCGGAGGATGCAGCTGCAGCGTCCTTACTCTCGCCTCGTTCCTTGTCGGGCGCAATTCCGTGTTCTTCCTCTCTGTGTTCGGTTAACTGGTCTTTTTCCTCGAACTCCTCGTCACAACGTTGGCACGAAAACACCGTTCGTTGAGATTCACTTGTCATCGCCACCTGTTCCATCTCTGGCGACTAAAGCGTTCTACTGGCGTCTGCAACTCTTCGATTTCTCCCTCTGAACGAAGTTCGACCTCTTCGAGGTTGAACAAGTGGATCAAAACAGTCAGCCGAGGACTGACGGGTTTCGGGCGTACTATCCGCTTGAGGAAGACGACGCATTCGAGCGCGAATACGTCGTCCACGGAGACGGTGAATACGTTAACGGAGAGGTCTACGTCAACATCTGCGAGAGCCACGGTCGCACCAGCGAACCGTGGCTCTCACCCTATCGAGGCGTCTCAAAGGACAAGCTCACTTGGTATCTTCGGGTGTTTCAACTCCGCAGAGAGCTATTCACTCAACCCGGTCGAAAAGCGCTCAAACACGCTGTTCGAGCCGCTCTCTGGGATCAACAATGTGCTACAAAGCGATCAGGAACAGAGCAAGCACAACTTTGAGTGTGCTTCGCATCGTCCCTTTCATTATGTCTAATCAAGACGATACTCGTGAACAGGGCATTGAGTTCGGTGAGTTAGAGGAGACTATGGGATCGCTTGATTACCCCATCGAACACAACGAGCTCGTTGAACAACACGGGGATATTGAACTTGAGGCCCCCGGAGGCAGTTCGACTCTCGCGGAGATACTCGAACCGTTACAGGATCAGGAGCAGACCTACCACGATGCGAGCGAACTTGAGACTATGATTAAGAATATGGTCAGCGAGGATGCTATCGGTCGTGAGGGATATTCAGATCGAGGCACCTCGCCAGATCAGGACGACCAAGAATCGCTCTAACTGCGACAAGCCTCCACTGGGCTTAGTGAAGCTTTCGTAGCCGGCGGGCATCGAGATCAATTAGATGTGTATGACATTTCAATAGCCGATTTCAGACACTAGTTGCCGCTCTCGCCACCATGAGATTTCCTCTCTCAGGGGTCGGCTAGCTGAATTCGTCATGTGAAGTTATCTGGAAAATTTAAGTTCTCTTTCACCTGAAGAACTCGGTCGAGAAACATCGGCCGAATGAGGAGTGGGCGGCGATCCACTTGCTGATCGCCACCACGAAACAGCGTATCCGCCTCCTCGCGTGGCAGCTGGACCAACTCTCGTCACTGAAGACCGCAACGTATCTGCGGACGTGGCTTCAGTCAGTCGACGGCAACGGCGAGTTCTCCTACGGCCGGCAGCCGGGCGGTGGCGAACCCGACCCCGACACGGTTATCGAGATGATGCACAACGAGATCAATTGAAACCTTCACCTGCTGTCCTCGATCCAGTCAATGTACGAATGATCACGCACACGGCCCCACTCCCGAACTGGTAGCAAGCTGTCGACTCATATCCTAGACTAGACGTCAAAGTGTTGTAGATGTCGACCTCCTCGGAACGAACAGCTGACGTATTGTGGCCAGTGATGCAGGAACGTGCCGGGTGTAGGACTATACTGCTGCCCTCAAGACGTGGAGTATGGCTACTCTAACCGATCCGATTGTTTTGACGATGGTTCTGTATTTTTTCGGTACGGTTCTCGTCGCGTGGTGGTTCGGACGCGGAGCGGGGAGTGGCTACGTGAGCTTTACGTTGGCCGGTAAGAACCTCGATTTGCTTCCGTTCACCATGACTTATTTTGCGACGTTCGTCGGTGGTGGTCTCACGATGGGCATCGCCCAGACGGCCTTTATCGAAGGCATCAGCGCCCAATGGTACGCAATGACACAAGGACTCGCATGGATCACGATGTCACTATTCATCGGTTTTCTTTACTCGTTCGATGTCGTCAGTACGCCGGACCTGCTGGGGCGGGTCTTCGGCGACTTTACCAAGTATTTCGCGGCAGTGTTCACGCTGATTGGACAGGTGTCGCTCACGGCAGCCCAGACTATCGGGATGGCGACCATCATCACGACAGTCACCGACATCTCGTTGCAGGTCGGGTTTTGGATCAGCGCGGTGGTATTCATCGGTATCACGGTTTGGGGCGGGATGAACTCCGTTGCATGGGCCGATACGTTCCACGGCATCGTCATCATCGTCGGGATGGTCATTGCGATTCCGGTAGCCCTCGACAACGCCGGAGGTTTCGGTACCGTTGCCACACAGCTTCCCACTTCACACACCAACTGGTTCGGCGTCGGTCTCGTCCAGATCGCCAGTTGGTACCTGCTCTACATCACCGTTGCCGGTGCACAACAGCATCTCCTCCAACGGGCGTGGGCGGCGAAAAACGTCCGTGTCGCCAAATACGGGATATTCCTCTCGGGAGCCGTCATCACCGGCTACGGAATACTGACTGCGACTGCGGGTCTCATTGCAAACGCGCAGGGTGCGACCATCGATTCCTCGCTGGCGTTCGCGTGGACTCTCCAGAACACATTGCCACCCGTTCTCGCCGGGTTGTTGCTCGCAGCAGCCGTTGGCGGCGTCATGAGCGGTGCGGATTCGTTCCTCCTCGCGGGTGCAACGACGTTCGTCAACGACCTCTACATCCCGCTCCGGGGTGGGGCTGAGAACCTCTCTGAGACCCACCTCGTCCGAATGACCCGCGGTGCGATATTGGTCTTCGGTATCGGGGCCGCGCTGGTCGCATTGAGCGGTATCCGCATTGTCGCGGTCGAGAACATCGGACTGGGAATCATGTCGGTGCTGTTCGCCGGCATTCTTGCGATGCTCTGGAAGGGAACGAAACGTGAGGCGGGTCTTCCCGGGTTCATCGTCGGTGGCGCGGTGTTCGTGCTGTGGAACTTCGTCCTCGGCGAACCTGCGCTGTTTGGCGAGGGGCCGCTCGAATCAGCGGTCCCGGCCACGGTCAGTGCCCTCATCACGATTCTCGGCGTGAGCTATGCGCTCCCCGATGGCGAGACGTTCACGCTTGCTGAAATCCGTACCGCGGCGACGCGGGACATGGAGCGGTTCACGGGCGGTGACGTGACGGTTGCTGACGGTGGCGTCGAAACGGACCCCGACGAGTGAGATCAACAATCGGTAGTTCCCAACTGAAATCTCACCATCTCCTCTGAACCGGTGAGCTGTCGAGGTGAACGTAGTAGTGGACCAGTTCACTGGAGTTCAGAAGCGCTGCTGTGTACTCAACGACCCACAGCACCGATTTCTCACGAACCCAGCTGACAGCTGGTGCTCACGAAGGGCACCCTGAGGCCGCGGGCTGGCTCAGCCCGCGGCCGCGGTGTACGCATCCGGCACGCCGACTCCGTTCATCTCGATCTTCCACCGCCGCTCCAACTCCTGCTCCAAGGCCTGTCCGACCCGACCGACAACCCCCTAGAACGCGAACTCCCCGGGCACGGCGCGCCCGCCACGCCACGGGCGGCACACCACC
>NZ_BBMP01000013.1 GCF_000755245.1 Halococcus sediminicola
ACATTGGGAGCGCGTCCGCAAATCCTCCGTAAAATCCTACGAACGGCTGGCGGAAGAAAACGACCTCATTATCGCCGAAGGGGCGGGAAGCATCGCCGAAATCAACCTTCACGATCGTGATTTGGCCAACGTCGAGACTGCAGAGTTTGCCGACGCATCGATCCTGCTTCTCGGCGACATCGAGCGCGGTGGCGTGTTCGCCAGCCTCTACGGAACGCTCGAACTCATGCCGGATGACCTACAAAACCGCGTTCGGGGCTGTGTCATTACGAAATTTCGCGGAGATAGCGCACTCCTTGACTCCGGTATCAAGGAACTGAAACGACGAACCGGCGTTCCAGTGGTCGGCGTGCTTCCCTATGACGACCCCGGATTACCCGAAGAAGACAGCCTTTCACTACCGCCCGACGACGAAAGCGCTGTCTTCGGTGACGAAGACAGCGTGCCACCGGCGGAGGCAGTGACCATCGGCGTCCCCCGCTTGCCGCACATCGCTAATTTCACCGACCTCGAACCACTGGCTCGCGTTCCCGGCGTTCGTGTCGCCTACGTTCCACTCCGTTCGAAACTCACAGAGGTCGACGCCGTCGTCATCCCTGGGACCAAGAACACCGTTGACGACCTGTTAGCGCTCAGAGACGCCGGGTTCGACGATGCCCTCGATGGGTTTTCTGGGCCAGTTATTGGCATTTGCGGCGGGTATCAGATGCTCGGGGAGCAGATAACGAACGCCGCTATCGAGGGCACCGGGGAGGGAGACACTGTTCGAGGATTCGATTTGCTCCCTGTCAAAACAAAATTCTCACAGGAAAAACAAGTTCGACAAGCGAGGGTAGCAGTCACAGGAACCGGTCCAATTGATGGTGTCACAGGAACTGTGTCAGGATTCGAAATTCACATGGGACGAACGACACACCTGACACCGCTTGATCGCCCTCTAGGGAATCGGAGTGCTGCAACCGAGTCGGTTCTTGGTACGTATTTACACGGCCTCTTCGAAAACGAAAGCATCTGTACTGCGTTTCTCGACTCAATATCTCAAACTACAGATGAGGGTTGTTCATCTTTACTAGGAGGAACGTCGAATTCACCATACACTGAGGCCGCAGAGTTGGCTCGCCAGATCGATCTGCCATGGTCTCCTTCCAAGATCAATAGTTACTAGTTCGCTCTTGTATAGACCGGCGGAATAACATAATAACAATGGACGTGCTGAAGTGAGAAACAGCCGCTAGCCACGGATACAGGCTATTCAACTAGCGAATCACTCGTCATCTCGCGGTTCCACTGTACGCTGTACTATAGAAGAGCGTGGCCAACAGTAGGTTTACCCCACCCGGTTTGATATGCATGCCCTAAAATTAGCATGTGGCATATCTTCATCGTTTGATTTACGGAAATCGTTGGACCTATCTCTGATGTCACCTTCTATCAGATTACTGTCGTGCATGCTTAAAATACAATTGTCTTCCACATGTCATATTTCAAGTAGTATGACTGAAGGCTTGTGAATAGGATTTTAGCCCATTGCTGTCCTACTGGGTGTCATGAGTGTTCTCGTGACCGGTGCAAGTCGTGGCATCGGCCGTTCAATCGCTCTCCACCTCGCAGAGACACACGATGTCGGGGTACAGTATCACACATCCGCCGACGCTGCTGCTACTGTCGTTGCCGAAGCCGAACAGAAGGGCGCAACAGCCGTCGATCTCCAGGCGGACGTGCGCGATTCAACTGCGGTTGACGACCTGCTCGCGGAAGCAGCCGATGCCCTCAGTGGTCTCGATGCGGTCGTCAACAACGCTGGAATAATCCGTCCGGCTCCCATTACCGACCTCTCTGACGAGGACTGGCAAGAGGTCATCGAGACGAACCTCACCGGAGCGTTCTACGTCGCTCGTGCTGCGGTGCCGTATCTTCGGGAAAACGACGAACCTGGTGGCGATATCATCAGTATTTCCAGTATCGGTGGGACCGGCGGCACTGTTGATACCAGCTACGCGGCGAGTAAAGCCGGCCTCCACGGTCTCACACGTGCGCTTGCTCGCGAAGTCGGGCCGGACAATATACAGGCCAACGCTATCGCGCCCGGACCGGTCACTACCGAGATGAACGACGAAATCGTCGCGTATCTCGAAGAGATCGAATTCCATGGCCATGAGAACATCGACACCCACCTCCCGACGTACGCCTGCGATCCAGCCGAAATAGCTGGAACGGTCGAGTATCTCCTCAAGAATCAGCATATCCACGGCGAAATCATCAATGTCAATGGTGGAATGCAATTCCAGTAGGAGCGTCGGTGGTGCGATGCGCCCGCCAGCGACTTATACTCCATCGAGGCACTCGCTCGCACCCGTCGACGATCCACGCCGTCGACCACCGTCGCGGATCACAACGGAAATCGAAGAAGGCGAGTCGATCAGTCGTCGGCGGGTTCGCCCTCACCGTGGGCCGCCGCGTCGATGTCGGGCAGTTCAGGAATGGCGCTCGTGTCGTGGGTGCCCACCGGTGGGAGGTTGACCGCTGCGGCCGGCGAGGCGTCGAGATCGACGCCCGTATCGAGCGCGTCCATCTCGCCGTCGGCGTCGCGGGCGTCTTGGTCGATCCGCATCGAACAGAACTCGACGCCACACATCGAGCAGAAACGCGCTTCCTTGTAGTTGTCACCTGGCAGTGTCTGGTCGTGCGAATTCCGGGCGCGATCGGGATCAAGCGCGAGATCGAATTGCTCGCGCCAGTCGAAATCGTACCTGGCCTGCGAGAGCGCGTCATCCCAGTCGCGCGCGCCAGGCAGCCCGTTGGCTACGTCGCCGGCGTGGGCCGCGATCCGGTAGGCCGCGAGCGCCTCGCGGACGTCCTCGGCGTCGGGCAGCCCGAGATGCTCCTTCGGGGTGACGTAACAGAGCATCGCCGCGCCCGCGCGGGCGGCCTCGGTCGCACCGATCGCGCTCGTGATGTGGTCGTAGCCCGGTGCGACGTCGGTCACGAGCGGCCCGAGCACATAGAACGGCGCGCCGTCACAGACCTCCTGCTGGCGCTCGACGTTGCCCCCGATCTGATCCATCGGCACGTGGCCCGGTCCCTCGACCATCACCTGGACGCCGTGATCCCACGCGGTCCGAGTGAGCTCGCCAAGCGTGTCGAGCTCCGCGAACTGGGCTTCGTCGCTCGCGTCCGCGAGGCTGCCCGGTCGGAGTCCATCGCCGAGACTGAACGTGACGTCGTGCTCGGCGAAGATCTTGCAAATTGCCTCGAACTCGGTGTACAGCGGGTTCTGCATCGCGTTCTCCTCCATCCACTGGGCGAGAATCGAGCCGCCGCGCGAGACGATCCCCGTCGTCCGGCCGTCAGTCAGCGGGAGGTGTTCCATCAGAACGCCGGCGTGGATCGTCATATAGTCGACGCCCTGTTCGGCCTGCTTTTCGATCACGTCAAGCAGCAGCTCGTGGGTGATCTCCTCGGGGCTTTCCGCGCGCTTGACCGCCTCGTAGATCGGGACCGTCCCGATCGGCACGGGCGAGTGCTCGACGTTCGCCTCGCGGATCGTGTCAAGTTCCTCGCCGGTGCTCAGATCCATCACCGTGTCCGCTCCGTAGTGGACCGATGCGTGGAGCTTCCTGAGTTCCTCGGTCCGGTCGCTCGTGGTCTCGCTGTTACCGATGTTGGCGTTGACCTTCGTCGAGAACTCGCGACCGATGATCATCGGGTCGAGTCCCTCGTGAGCATGGTTCGCGGGGATTACCGCCTCGCCCGTGGCGACCTGCTCGCGGACGAACTCCGTGTCGCGGTTCTCGCGCTCGGCGACGCGCTCGATCGCCGGCGTGACGATACCTTCGCGGGCGGACTGGATCTGTGTCTTTGCCATTAATAACCTAGTTATACTACTGGATTATAAAATTGGTGGCCACCGGCGACAATCGACGATAACTCGGAGTACGCCCGAGTGAGGACAAGGACGTTTATACGTCAGCGTAAGCCCTGTCGTCCAGCTGGCCGTCCCGCTCAACAACCAGGCACTTCGTCCGATGTTGGTCGAGGGGCACGATTTATGCACATTGTCGGCTGATAGAGTGGTATGTCATTACAACTTCTAAATGAGATCGTGGTCGAACGATTTCTGCCGACCGCTCGGGCAATGTTGGCGAGTGAACTCGACGAACGCGGATTCACTCAACAGGAAATCGCCGACCGGTTAGGTGTGACCCAAGCCGCAGTCAGCAAATCCCTCGGCGAAAACGCCATCGTCGGTGGTTGCCCGGATCGATTGTGGACGAGTGCCCAGTCATCATTGAGGTTGACCGCGCAGCCGAGTTCGACCGAGTGGATCGCGACACCAGCCCATCAACTTCGAGCAAGAGCCGCAAGCGTTCTTTCCGATCACGTGAGAGGTGCGAGAGGTTCGGGACAATAACTGTGTCTACAGTGCCGTCAGCGATGTGGTCACAAAGTGCAGTGTATTCTGGGCGATCGGTATCGAATCCAGAGCTACGTTTTCCCTCGTCGTAGACTCTGATCAGTTCGATCCCGTACTCAGTTGCGTAGTTCTCGACATCCCGGCGTTGCCGGGCAAGGGACTTCCCGTCCTGAGAAAGTCGGATGTAGCCGACGGCAGTATCAGTCCTCATCGTCGATCACCTGGAGTTCAAAGGTGTTGCCGAACTTGACCGATCACTCGAATCTCTTGCCGTCGAGGTTGAACCCTTCGACGAACTCGAGAGGGACCGTGGTCTTGTAGTGGCGGTCACCGGCTTTGTTGATGGCTGTTGTTGGCATCGATGATACGTACTATGAGTAGTACGGTATTTACTACTAATAGAGACGTATCAGAAAGGAGGTTTCTGAGACACTACCAATCGCCGGTAGGCGGCAACGAACTCGACAAGAATACGAGGAAGCACGACCTCGAACGCCGACCGAGCGTCGTGGTCATGACAATTTATTATACCATTACTAATTCCGAGCAGAAGTCAACTGGGAAGATTCGACATGATGACCCCGTGAAGCATAGACCGGAGTTAATTTCGCTACTGGCCGTGCATGAGCGATCTACCTAGCCGACCTCAGTTATAACGATTCAGTGGAGCCGAGTGGATCGGAGATAGCTGCCTTTTCGAACGCTTCCTCCCGTTCGATACATGCAGGACATTCTCCACAGGGTTCTCCACTTTCGTCGTTGTAGCAACTGAATGTAACTTTCCAGTCGATCCCTAAGCGTTCGCCAAGTTTCAGTACCTCCGGCTTTGAGTGGTCGATAATCGGTGTACTGATTCGAATCATGTGTTGGTCGGTCGATCGGTTGATCGCATTTTCAGCGGCTTCAAGAAACGTTGGTCGACAGTCAGGATAATCTTCTCCGTCATTTTGTTGAGCTCCATGATAGAGAACGATGTCTTCGCCAGTCACAGAGTTGTGCTCGGCGACCGCAGCAGCAGTCGTGAGGAAATGGAGATTCCGTTGGGGAACGTAGCCGACGCTGTGATCATCGTCGGTCGTACGCTCGCGATCGTATTCTTTGTCCTCGATGGTTCCTTCGGCAAACTCGCTGAACACTGCTCGATATACTGGCGGCCAAAAATTCACGTAGCTTCGGCTATTGGTGATGGTATGGCGGCTCTCGAAACCGTCTCCGCTGAAGACCTCCGCCAAGTTCTGGCGGAGGTCGACGATGCTGACGCTACACAGCGTCTGATGGCGGCGATCACGTTCAAGGAAATCGACGATCTAACCCAAGGAGAGGCCGCCGAACTCTACGGATTTTCCAGTACTTGGGCCTCGAAATGGTTCAACCGTCTCGAACGGCTCAGCGACGAGCCGTTCGAGGACGTCGTCTATGACGAACCTCGATCCGGTCGACCATCAAAACTCACCGAATCAGAACATCGGCGGTTCGTGGATGACCTCCACGAACTGCCTGAGGAAGCTGGTTTCGACGCGCGTGCGTGGACGGTTCCGCTTGCCCAGCAGTATCTCGACCAGGAGTTCGACGTGCAGTACTCTGATCGTCATGTCCGACGGCTGATGACTGAGGCCGGGCTGTCACGACAGACAGCCCGGCCGCAGTACGTCGATGCCGACGAACGTGCTCAAGAAGCGTTCCGCGAAGGTTTCAAAAAAAGCTCGCCGATCTGGACGACGAGTACACAGTCGTAGCAATTGATCAGACTCGTCAGGAGCTGGCGAACCTCGTCTATGCGTGGTTTCCTGAAGGAGAGCGCCCGACACTGCCGGTGTCGGGCGCGTGGGAGAGTCTGAAATTGTTGGGCGGAATCACCGATGATGGAGAGACGTTCTATCTTCCGTGCAAGGACAACTTCACGAGCGATCTCACGGTTCGGTTACTGGATACACTCCAGACCGAGTTCGGCGAAAAACTTTGCGTCGTGCTGGACAACGCACCGTATTTTGCAGCGAACAAGGTCCAAGAGTTCGCCGAAGACACGCCTCTCGAACTCTGTTACCTGCCGCGGGGTTCACCGGAGCTGAACCCCGCGGAGGAGTGCTGGCATCAACTCAGCCAACGTCTCGGTAATCAGCTCTTCGAAGAACTCGACGAACTTCGTGACGCTGCTCTCACCGCGCTCGACTCCATTGAACCGCCGAATCTATCCCCGTATTTGTGTCCGTGAGTATAGTAACTCTCGGTGGATTGATGCTGACGGCGGTGTTTGGAATCGCTGCAGGATGGGTCGCTACCCGCTCGGCTGGGGAAACCATCGACGGGTATCAGCTGTAGCAGCTACACGCTATCCTGAGAAGACACGTGGAAACTGGTGTGTGCTTGGCTCTCGTCTGGTTGCAGGCTGTCATCGAAGGTAGTGCTCATACACTCGTTAGCGGTTTCAGTTCGGGATATTGCGATCGAGAGTCTTTCTGAATGGTCGTGTGTCGTTCGATTGGATTCAGCATGTCCTTCATGACTGATCGATCTATTGTATCATCGGTGGTTGGTATTCGATAGTATAGTCAGAGGACATCATCTGGCACCCAGTTGGCTTCCCACTGGGGCGGGCGTGGACCGGGGATTGAATTCGCTTGGTCTCTCAGCTCTCCAACAGTAAACCACGGATGACAGCGGCCAGATCGCTCGAAATCACGGAAGAAGCTGTGATGAACCCAACTGTATGATGCTGGAATATCGTCTGCTTGCTCACGTTGTCGGATCGTTTCTTTGATCTCTCCGTGCGTAATGCTGATGTCGTGGTTCGAGGCACAGCGCGAGATTCACGAGCTATTGTCTCAGGAAACCCGTCACCATATCCTTCAGGCAATTCTGGGTCATCCAGCTCACCTGTTGTCGTTGACGGAGTTGGGCTACTATATTCAGAAGAGCGAATCCGCGATCCTCGACCAGCTCGACGTACTGAGCAATCAGGAGCTCATCACGACGTACATTGCTGAGGGGAACGAAAGCAAACGGGATCAGCCGAGCAAGTTCTACGGTCTCACTGAACGGGGAATTGAGGTATTAGATGAGTTCAAATACCTGCGGGGGGTGCCAGTTCTCCGGGCTGTTCACGATAATACGGTCAAGCCTGAGCGGATTCAACGCCACGAGGATGCTCGTCGACCGGAACTGCCGGATGTAGTGGCTGATGCACTTGGATTCGACGAGGAGGTAGTGAACCTCGATGAATTCGAAGACACCACGAGTCAGACGGTTTTCGCGGATGAAGCTACTGATGAGGAATCTGGGACATTCGACGATCTATTTCTATAGCTGTATGTAGTCAGAAGTTGAGGTCACCCATCTCAGTGCATAGGGCTGGCTCTCGTATTTTGAATTAATCACTCTGTCCTATGTTCTTCCTCTATCCATGACTTTAACCGAATTAGGTGGTTTCACTCTCTGTTTTACTTAGCAAGGGGATCAGCAGTAGCCCAGAGTTGCTGGAAGTACTGCTCGAACTCAGCGACGACCTGTGAATCTTTGATCCCGACCACGCCAATCCGATCCTCACCTGACACTGGATGCGGAATGTCGATCGTCGTCTCTCCGGTATCGACTATATCAAAGGAGAGTGCAACCTCTGGAATCGATCTGATGGTGACGTCTGCTGATTGATTTCCAATCAGAGCGGGGAATCGGTCGGGGAGGACGGTAACTGCCTTTTCACTGAATATGAGGTTGATAGAAAGAGTTCCATTGGCCCCGTCGAAAAAGCCCTCCATTTCAGATTGGAGTGTTTCCCACGTCGCATTCTCGTAGGGTGCTCCAATAACCGCTTGGACGATGTCCTCCGCAGTTTGCATATGCTGCTGGAGCGCTGTACTCATTTCCTCACTTCCAAGCGACCCAAGCCAAAAACTACTCTCCGTCGGTGGTGTCGGTAGAAGATTCGAACGAACTGTTTCTGCTTTCTCGCGGTACCGGTCCCACTCCTGCTTCATCTCATACGCTCGCTCAGAGAGAAGCCTGTCGACGACGGATTCTGGCTGTACGGCAGCATACCGGTTTGGATCACTTGACTGCCGCCAAATCAGATTTCGAGCCTCGAGTCCG
>NZ_BBMP01000014.1 GCF_000755245.1 Halococcus sediminicola
TCAATTTCGTGTAGTATCAGTCATACTAGTACTCACACAGCCAGAGCTAGCACAGTAATCTTTAATATTTGTAGAAGAGGCGACCTTCCAGGCTTACCTACTTTTTTCATAGTATGTGACCGCATCCGCGTTCATTTTTTTTTTCAAGCAGAAGACGGCATACGAGATCAGCCTCGGTCTCGTGGGCTCGGAGATGTGTATAAGAGACAGGGGGTATAGTGGCCGCAATCAGATATCGCCGATATTGTCTATGAAGATCCGATTGATACTTTTCAAGCGAGGGTTTGTCTCGGTGTTTAGCTTGAGGCATGCGACGGCCAGAACGGGAGCCCAGCGACAGGCGCCGGCCTTTAGGCCGGGGAAATTGACTGTGGAGGATACAAAACAGAAAATAGATACAGCTTCATCAGATAATTTCTGTGTGACAACCAATTCAAATAGTGTCGAGAGAGCATCGGCCGATGTTGTGCGTACAGCTCTCGAAGGAGAGTCTGGTGAGGTATTCGCTGTTGGGTTCAGTGAGAAAGAACTGCCGGAGTTGATCGAGGTGCTCAGGAGTATGGATAGTGGATCGACAGTCTGTTTGTTGTGTCGGGAATCGGTGTTGCGGTGGCTGCGGCGGGATTTCATTCTGGCGAGCGCGGTGGCTGATTTGATCGAGGCGGGGCGAATTTCGATGCGGTCGAGCGACGAACGTTTCGAGAACATGCTGTTGGTGACCGAGGGGACGGTGGTTTCGATTGTGCCGGCCGCCGAGTGCGTTGGCGAACTTGTGAGCGCCGACGGGGAATTCGTCGAGAGTGTGCGTGAGCGGTGGAAGGACGTTTGGGAGAGCGCCGAAGAGTTTCATTTACGAACTCCCGCGCGCTCGCGTGTAGAGGAATCGCTCGAAGAGAAGTTCGGGATGGCCGTCAAATCGGATGTTCTCACAGTCTTGGATTCGGTGGGGGACACCCGTCGGAATGAGAGCGGTCTGGATGAAGTACGAATATTGCTACTGGTAGCGGCGAAACACGAGCAGTTGCTATACGATCTATCGACGTGGGGTGAGGATCTGCGTGTGGGGAGCAGGGCGACGTTCTCGCAGTTAAAAAGTCAGCTTGAGGAGAAGGGACTGATTGAGACGGAGAAAGTACCGGTTGACGTTGGGCGGCCACCATTACGCTTGCTACTCAGCGATGAGCGCTTGCACGAGGCAGAGAGCGATGAACTGGCGAGTGTTGCTGAGGAGCTGCTCTCGTCCTCCGGTACATGTCACGATACCGCTCAGGGTTAGCCCTTGTCCTTCCTAAGTAGTAAAATTTCCGCCCAAACACATGGCTTACCAAGCGTGCGCTACTGACGAGAGAGGCGTCTGATATTGAGGACGATTTCACGCTCGACACACGCTTCGTGAAATTGTAGTAGCGTCTCTCCCTCATCGGCCCGGATCTCGAACGGTCGATCTTTCGTAGGGGAAGCAGTAGTCGTCCGTCGAACCGCGAGTTCATTCTCAGGAAACCCGGTGAGTATCTGATCGAGGTCCTTCTGGGAAGCTTCGATGGTCGCTTCCGCAACAATGTTCATGGCGCTTTCCGTGGTATCGTTCTCGGCGCTTTTGGTGTCGATGTCGCTCATTCGATGATGTTCGCGTTTTGAATCAGTTCACGGTGTGCGCGCCGGAATCGTTCGGAGAGCGCCTGATGACTGACACCGAGGTCGGTGGCGAGTTCTGCCGACGTGAGATCTCGCGGGATGTTGTAGTAGCCCATCTCGAAGGCTCTGGTGAGCGCGGTGTGTTGCCTATGAGTCAGGCCACCGGAGTCGATTCCTCCGTTTCCGAGAGTGCTGATACTGTGACACTCGGGGGCGCAACCCAACTCTTCTAGAGTTTCGTACGCTCGTGCGATTGCATCCCGCTTGGATGCTATCACTCGCAGTTTCCAGCGCCCGGCCTTCCCGTGGAGGGAGACGAGCGTGATGCTCTCTGTAATGAGCCTCCGGATGACTTGACGGGCGTGCTCATCCCATGTCACCCGGTATCGCCAGTGGCCGTCTTCTCCGCCGAACCGTTCGACCGCTGCGACGTTCGGGGACGATCGAATCGCCGCATCAATCGTGTGTTCGGGTGCATTAGCCTGTACTATCACCAGCGCGTGGTCGTCGGGATTGGCGATAGCGGGTTCGAGTTCGACCGTCGCGTCGGGCACGCGTTCGAACAGTTCGACGAAGGCGAACCCCTCGGCGGGGAGTTCGAACTGGGCAGTGCTTGCGTCGGTGGCTGCCGGCAGCTGCGGTGTCGGTGCGCTTACCGGCCGAGTGCGTTCAGCCATTGGAATGGCGGGTTGAGTGGGCTTTCCGGATTTGGCCCTTCTCGCGCAGTTTATCCTCGCAGTTCGGACAGACGCGTACACCGTGTGTTTCGGGCGGTGAGAACACACGCGCGTACTGATCGGTTACCCATCCCCCACAGTTTTCACAGTCGGGCATAGCTTGTAGAGAATGACATGGCTCCTCAATAGGTGTCGGCCTTCCTTATGAACCGATCTTATAGTAGTCTGCACATGCACGCTCATTGAGGTCATTCCACAGGCAGGGATGACAGTTCACATGCGAGGTCAACCGTTGGAAGCAAGGCAAACTCGAAAAGAACCGATTTAGGGGTCCTACTGGTGATTTAGTGCGCTGATGAGGTTCGTAAGAATGCTCTGCTGGCCGCGCTGGAGCCGACGGGAGAGCGCTTGCCCGCTAATCCCGAGTTCCTCGCCGAGCTCCTCGGCGGAGATGTCGCGTGGCACGTGGAAATAGCCACGCTCGAGCGCGAGCAAGAGCGCTTCCCGTTGTTTGGATGTGACACCCGTGAGCGACGGGATATGATCGGCCGTATCGGGGTTGTGGATGACGCGACGGACATCAATCGGTATGCTGTGGTCGTAGCATGCTTCCTGAAACGCTGAGAGTTCCTCCTGGTCTATCGCGCGGAGGCGAAAGAGCCACGCTTTGCCGTCAGTGGTGGTCGCCTCTTCGATGAAGATATCTCGATCTCGAAGCGCGTCGAGAAAGCCGTCGATTTCGTCGGTCCAGCCGATCCGGTAGAGATGAGCGTTGACGCGGCCGTCGAGATTGGTAAGATCTGCGACGGCAGAATGATCGCGAACGCGCTGTTCGAAGGCTGTGCGGTCGCCGTTGTGTTCTTTCCAGAAGTAGGGAACGAGCTGGTTGTCGACGGGAACGAACTGTGTGAGTTCGATGCGGGTGGTGGTATGAGAGAGCACCTCGCCGAAGACGAAATCGTCGGCGTTGATCGAAAGACTGGCGATGATGCTCATCGCCGGGACCTCCGTGGATGAGGGGGCGGGTCGGTCGTGTTGGTGGTGTACTCTGGACTACTGTCTGGGGCGGGATGTGCTATTGACATGGTGGTCTCCGTCGGTTCGACGGTCCCACATTCGAGAAAGCAAGTGACCCCCCGACTCAACACCTGCGCGACAACAACGACAACGATATCGGAGCCATTGGCCCCGAGAACGGGCGGAACGCCCGATGAGGGTGAGTGTTCACTGTTGGATGTGATTCCGTGTCTATCGACTAACGGCTTCGCCAGTGAAACGTCTTTGGATGGAGCCGAGAGACGATTTCGATGCGATCACACACGGTTGCGCGTCGAGAACGCCCAATTCTTATTTGGCATCAAATCTCCACCGGCCGGATTTCGAGGTCCGAAATCGCCACTGCAGCCGCTGATTTCGTATCTGCAAGCCGATAGCAGCAGGCGTTCGCTCGACAGGTCACCTTCTCCGCCGTGAACGGCGGAGCTTGGCGGTGGACTCCCGGTCTGGCCGATGCAGTTATGCGTCGGCAGGCGAAAACTCGCCGTTCCCGTTCAGCGTCCCCGTCTTCAGGGCGAGATGACGGTTCGCCCGTCCACGCGGAGACTTTTGCCCCGCGCGGACGTGTTTCATCGCGACGTTCTTCGCCGCGTTGTAGTCGGCGTGGTTCTCGTAGCCACACCTCCCACACCGAAACTCCGCCTGTGACGGGCGGTTGTTCCGGGCCGTGTGGCCGCACTTCGAGCAGCGCTGGCTGGTGTACGCCGGGTCCACCTGCACCGTGCGAATACCGCGTTCGTCGGCCTTGTACGAAACGAGGTCGAACAGGCGTCGGAACGCCCATGCATGAAACTTCTTCGCACCGGGCATCCGCTCGCGGATGTCAGTCAGGTCCTCGAAGGCGATACGCGAACAGTCGTGTTCGACCGCTTCGCTCACGATATCCTTCGAGATACGGTGCAACAGGTCGTCGACCCACCGCTGTTCGCGCTCGCCGAGTTGCTGAATCGTCCGGTGGGCTGACTCGGTCCCGGTCTGTTGCAACCCAGCACGAACGCTTTCGTACTGCTCGCGGCGGTGGTTCAACAGCCCACTCGACCAGAACCGTCCAGTTGAAGTCGCGGCGATATTCTCCACACCCACATCGACACCGAGAACCGTTCCGTTCTCGGCTTCTTCCGACACATCCTCGTCCTTCGCAACTGTGGTGTGGAGGTAGTACTCGCCGCTCTCCGAGCGGTAATGCAGCGTGCTCTCTCGAAGCTCCCATTCATCGCCGCGAAGATACTCGGTCTGTGGGTTCTCGCCTTCGGGCGGGAGAACGAAATCGCACTCGACGCGACCGTTCACCGTGGCAAGCGACACACCGTCCTCGCGGTAGGTGAGCGCCTTCTTGTTGTAGACGACGGTCGGTGCGGTGAACTCCGGCTTCGACGCGCGCTTGCCGTTCTCCCAGCGCGAGACGACACCCTTCGCGGCGTCGCCGGCAAGGTTTCGCGCCGCCTGTACGAGGTTCGCGTTCAAGCCGTCGGTGGCTTCGCGAGCCTGTTCGTAGGTCAAGTGGTGGAGTTTCGTTTTGTGCGTGATGACGTAGCCGTCGTCGTTGCGCTCGAAGGCCCGGTCGACGGCGATTTGGGCGGCCTGTCGAAACCTGTCAGTGGTTTCGTGGAGATCGTCGCGCCGGTCGTCGGGCACGTCGAGTTTGAGACAGACGGTACGTCTGAGCACGCGACATATGTAGTGTCGTCACTAATAAATACATCGATCGGGAGTCAACTGGCCGATACCGAACAGATGGCAGTTGCACAGTCTCACGAATCAGCTTACGCGATTCCGCCCCGCCCTTCAGCCCTTCGGGCTTCAGGACGGGGTTACCTCGCTGTCTAAAGATGTACGACGAACCGGCGAGCCAGCACCCCGAGTAGAGCGGTCTTTGCGGGACCGATGTGCAAAATCAGCGGTCACGAGAGGAGACCAGCGGCAAGTTTGTATGGCGTATCGACCTCTCTGACGTGGTAGCCGACTCCTCAACGGGGACAGGCGTTCTCACGAACGAGGCGAAAGATCTAATCAATCCTTTTGCTTGTTGACCGAGAGTACCCTGTATGTCCAGTGCATGTGTTGTCCGAGGCGAGATTCCAGCCGAGGAGTTTGCGCTCTACGAGGCGTTGAGTTCACTACCGGATGTTGAATTCGAAGTCGAACGCGTCGTGCAGAGTGGCGACGAAGCAGCCATGCCGCTCATGTGGATTCGTAACGCCGACTCTGAGGCCATCACAACCGCCTTTGAGGACGATCCTAGTGTCCAAAACCTCACGCTGTTGTCGTCGTTCGACAACGAACACTTGTATCGCATGGAATGGGTTTCTGAAGTGCAAGTCGTTCTCCAGATGCTGACGAACTCCAGTGCGACGATCACGGACGCATACGGAACTGATGGACGCTGGTATCTCCGCGTGCTCTACCCTGATCGCGACGCTCTGACGAAGACGACTAACTTCGTCGATGAAGAGGGTCTTACCTTTGAGGTGACTGCTATCCGGGAGATGGAAGGCGAACCTGCTGGCTTCTATGGGCTTACAGAGCCACAGTTTGAAGCGCTTAGCACCGCTCTCGTTGAAGGTTACTATCAGGTGCCTCGTGAGACCGAACAGAGCGAGCTCGCCAACGAACTCGGCATTTCGCATCAAGCGCTGTCCGAACGGCTCCGGCGCGCGACAGGCGCACTCATCGAAGACGCACTACTGGTTGGTGCAGTCCAAGCAAAACAAGATGAGCCGTGAATTGAGCTAATATGGAATGCTGGTAGTCTATTCAGTCTTAGCTGATTCCTGATTCAACGAGAAATTCTGAAGACACCCATCACCTGCAACGTCAGCCATTAGGATGCCCAGTGCGTTTTTGATAGCCAATGAATGTGGTTAGCACATTACCGTCCAAACCACTCAATCGTACGGAACGAAACCGGCTACGTGCCCACGAGGAAGTAGAAGCTCTCATCATTCTCGGAACAACCTCAATTGACGAGCGACATGAAGAGCGGGCAGAAAACGCGACGAGTATGGTGATTTTGATGAACGGGACCGTCTACGCGCTCAAATACGAGGAGTCCAAGTGGTCCACAGAAGTCCTTCAACGAAACGCCGATCGACGGGATCACCTCGAACAAGCGCTCAATCAATTAGAAGCCTAATACTGTTCGTAGCAGTGTGGTCGTACCTACGAGTCCGTCTCGTGCTTTTGAGAAGTTGGACGCGAAGGATCTGATGGAACTCGATGGCAACAGCCGCAACCGAGCATCCGCGGCGTGGGGGACGTTCGGTCGGATGCTCGCGTACAAGTGCGAGCGCGAAAGCACGCACTTCGCGGCGGTCGAACCAGCGAATACCACAATGAGTGTGCCGAGTGCGGCGTCAAGACGGACAAACCACTCTGGGTACGCGAACACTCGTGTCCGGCGTGTGGTTTTGAGTGCGACCGTGATGCGAACGCCGCCGCTAATATCCTTTCACGCGGACTTAACCAAGTAGGGGTGGTTCACTCCGAATCAACGCCCTCGGAGACTGCGACCGCTGTGGGACCGCTGTTTCAGCCGTTCCTGCACGTCGCGTCATGGAACAGGGAAGCCCCGCCCTCAACGAGCGCGCAAGCGCGAGTAGGGCGAGGTAGTTCACAATATGCTTGGTAGCGAGGCTATTGGCCGTGAGGACTACAGCGACCGCGGCTCCGCTCCAGACAACGTCAAAGGGGAATCAGACGAAAAAACGCTATAAAATTGATGGGACTGACCCTCAATAGCTGATGAATGATTCACAACGTGTAGATACAAACTAAGAGGAATTACAGCCGCGAGAGCAGTACATCCGGATCTTCAATGGCCTCGATGACATGCTCCATGAACCGATTTGCCGTCACGCCGTCAATGAGTCGATGATCTGTCTATTATACACATCTGAAGCTGCAAACCATATCACTTGT
>NZ_BBMP01000015.1 GCF_000755245.1 Halococcus sediminicola
TTTTTAAGAGAAAGCGTCCATACTGGGAACGTATTCGACCATGTTCAACAGTTCCTCACGCAACTCGTCTTCGTCGAGGTGCTGCTCGTCGCTACCCACCTGAAGGGTGTAGCCGTCGCCACTCTCGTCGAGTGAGACACGGTCGCCCTCGTACACCTGTCTCTCGCCATCGCTTTCGAGGGCCACTTGTTGAGTGCCGTCATCCATGAGCCACCGTCCGGATTCGGGTGGCAGCGGCGATTTGTTCGCCTCCACCACTTGTCCAGGCGTCAGCGACCAGATGCCGAGCATGCCCTTGGCCTGGTTGTCGGTCATCCGCTCGCGGTAGCCCTCGACGTCCCGAATGTCGTCGTACGGGCCATCGACCGAGATCAAACCCGCCGCGCTCGCGCCCCGCGAGGTGTTGTGGCGGAGTTCGGGCCACGGTGGCAGGTTCCCGGTGGGCGTGATCGCGCGCATGTCCTTGGTGTAGTCCACTTCGCCATCCACGAGCATGAACAGCCGCTCCAAATTATTGGTCGGCTTGCCCATCTCCTCTCGGAGGTCGCCCATCGCTAACTCCGCGGCACCGCTTTCGATGATCACCGACATGGCTATCGAACCCTCTTCTAACCCGTGCTCGGTCTCGACGATGGTGATGAACTCGTCGGCTTTCTTCCAGTCGTCGACCCCGCCAACCTCCGGGATGACGAACCCG
>NZ_BBMP01000016.1 GCF_000755245.1 Halococcus sediminicola
ATGTCCGAGAGGGTGACGATCCCGCCGATGGCTCCACCCTCGATGAGCGCCATCCCCTGTCGATACGATTGGCAGGCGTTCAGCAAGAAGGCGTCCATCCCCACTGAATCGAGTTCTCGTGCGTCGAGGCGGCCGTCGGCACACGCGAACCCCTCGCTATCGACGTGGCCGATGTAGTGCAGGAAATCCGTTCGCTCCGAGAGCACGTCCGCGAACTCGGCGGTCGTGAGGTCGCGCTCGACGCTCACCTCGAAGGGTAGGTCCGCCCGCTCGCCATAACTCGCCTCGACGGCGCGTTCGTCGTCCATCTCGCTGTCGTTACAGACCACCGTGATTGCGATGTCGCCCACGACCGGCGTGCGCTCCAAGCGGTTCCTGTATGCTGCGAGTGACGCCTTGCTCGCACCCAGCGGCGTCCCCTCTCCCACCCACGTCTGCTCCAACGAATTGGCTCGGGGCGGCTGGACGTACGCGCCATCGCCGCCGGACTGCGCACCGACGCTTCGCGTGCCATCGCCACGCAAGAACGTATCGAGCGCGGTCGCCCGAACGTTCGATACCGAGACGTCCCGTGCGCGTGGGGACCGAACGACGGCGAGGTCGGCGACGACGAACGGCAGGCTCTCGATGCTCGCAGGGGTCGCCGCGACGTTGGCCGTGAGCTTCCACGTCGGCACGTGCTCGGCGACCGTCGCGTACGGTATCGCCAGGTACGCTTCGAGTTGCTCGGCCAGCGATTGCGGATAGAGTGCCGCGAAATCCAGCCCCAGTTCGCCTTCCAACATCCGCCGCTCGTGGAGGTCAACCGGAGTCAATCCCTCGGTACGGGTGAGACAGTCGAGCAAGAACACCTGCTTGAGCGTGCGCGCGACCGTCTCCTCGAACCCCTCCGGACCCGCCAACCCGTACTCGAA
>NZ_BBMP01000017.1 GCF_000755245.1 Halococcus sediminicola
TGAATGTGATTACAATAGGACAAAGCGCTGTGGTAACGTACGGATTTTTCTGTAAATTGAATCATGAGTTATTAGCTATCTTTTTTTTTTCAAGCAGAAGACGGCATACGAGATCAGCCTCGGTCTCGTGGGCTCGGAGATGTGTATAAGAGACAGCACTCATAGCGGTGCCTGCTTGAACATGTGGCTCTGAACGCAGATGAATAGCCATCTCATACAGAAGGACATCAAACTGCTCTATTGAAAACGACACACGGCGTCGGGATTGTTCGGTACTGGTTTGAGGCAATGAAGTCGAGGAGTTGGATATGGCAATCGTCCTCCTCGACTTCGTTGAGAAGGCACTACGCGTAGCGAAACAAGCGTTGGGAAAGCACGCGGGGAAGCCCGAATCAGGCGGGCTTCCCCGCGAGGCACATATCGTCGCTCACTGTATACGGAAGGAGGAAGACCACACCTTCACCGAGCTTGTTGATCGGATTGGTCTTATGCCAGAGGTGTGTGATCGTCTTGGAATTCATCCAGACGGGTTGCCAGATCCCACCACGTTCTACCATTCGATTGATCGGTACGCGATGTACGTCTGGCGGGCGTTGCTGCGCACTTCGGCGCAGCAACTCCGCCAGTCTGGTCATGTGGCACTGGACAGCACGTTCTTCGAACGCAAGCAGGCCTCCCAGTACTACCTCCAGCGAAGTGGGAGAAGCGTGAAGACGATCAAAGCGACGACATTGACCGATACAGAGTCGCTTGCGGTGCTGGACGTCCATTGCTGTATCGAGCGCGAACACGACACGAAGGCTGGCCCGCGGGTCGTCCGCCGGAACGCGGACGACCTGCGGTCAGTCGCTGCTGACAACGGGTTCCAGGACTGGCACACCGAATACGAAATCGCTGCGTTAGACGTTGAGTACCTCGTTCATCACCAAGGATCGAGATCGATGGCTGTTGCGAACAACGCGCTCATCCGAGCAAAAGGCTACACCCAGCGATGGATGTCCGAGACGTCCTATTCGACGGTCAAGCGAACGCAGGACTCCGCCCTGCGTTCGCGATTCTGGTATCGTCAATTTCGTGAAATCGTTCTCATGTTCGCGCTCAACAACATCAAGAAGCTCGCCGAGACGCTATGATCGTACTCCCGTACCGCATTTTCAATAAAGCA
>NZ_BBMP01000018.1 GCF_000755245.1 Halococcus sediminicola
TTCGTCATCAGGACGAAACCCCACAACTGGAACGCCGGTTCGTCGTTTCAGTTCCTTGATACCGGAGTCAAGGAGTGCGCTATCTCCGCGAAATTTCGTAATGACACAGCCCCGAACGCGATTTTGTAGGTCATCCGGCATGAGTTCGAGCGTTCCGTAGAGGCTGGCGAACACGCCACCGCGCTCGATGTCGCCGAGAAGCAGGATCGATGCGTCGGCAAACTCTGCAGTCTCGACGTTGGCCAAATCACGATCGTGAAGGTTGATTTCGGCGATGCTTCCCGCCCCTTCGGCGATAATGAGGTCGTGTTCTTCCGCCAGCCGTTCGTAGGATTTTACGGCGGCTTTGCGAGCGCGCTCCCAGTGCTCGTCGTAGTACGTTCCAGCCTCGTAGTGGCCGACCGCTTCGCCGTGAATCACGAGTTGACTTTCGCTGTCGCCGCGTGGCTTCAACAGGACGGGGTTCATGTCCGTCGTCGGCACAACGTTCGCGGCGCGGGCCTGCACGTACTGGGAGACGCCGATTTCGCCCCAGTTACTCTCGGGAGTCACGACCGCCCGCGCGTTGTTGCTCATGTTCTGGGCTTTGTACGGCGCGACCGAGATGCCATTCTGGGAGAGACGCCGACAGAGACCGGCAACGACCGTACTTTTGCCGACGTGGCTCGCCGTTCCGGCGACGAGCAGGGTCCGTGTCATCAGTACTCGGTTCCCTTCCGGGCGCGGTGGCCCGCATCGAACGGATGCTTCTCCTTTCGCACGTTCGTTACGAGGTCAGCGTGGTCGTCGATGTAGTCAGGGTTCTCGTGGCCGCCCGTGAGGACGAGTTCGAGATCGTCGGGTTTGGTTTCGATGAGTTCTACGACCGCGGATGGCTCGACGAGGTTGCGGTTCGCGGCGTACAGTATCTCGTCGATGATGAGCATGTGCATACCGTCCTCGGGTGGACCATCGAGTGGAAGCAGCGACTGCAGGTCGGCGTCGTTCGCCGCGGCGAGCAATTCACGAGCGCGTTCGAGCGCACCGCGGGCTTTCGCGTCGTGCTCGTCGTCGGCCGACCCGTCGAGGAACCCGTGCCAGCCGTAGTGACCGCTGTTTTCGTAGGTGAAGCCGTCCATTGCTGCAATGGCGTTGTACTCGCCACGGGTCGCCTCAACGCTCGACGCCCCGCCCTTCATGAACTGGAGCATGTGGACCCGGTATCCGTGTCCAGCCGCTCGAAATCCCATCCCCATCGCCGCCGTCGTCTTTCCTTTTCCGTCGCCCCACCATGCTTGGACGAGTCCGAAATCCTCCGGCGCTGCTGGTTCGATTGGTCTAGCATCCGGCGATGTTCCCCGTCCAGGTGTCCCTTGGGACTGTGCTCTGCTATCGGGTTCGTCGGTGGCGTCGTTCGTCATTGGTAGTCTATGAAATATTTTGTTTTCGT
>NZ_BBMP01000019.1 GCF_000755245.1 Halococcus sediminicola
CCTCGCGCGTGTGGATGGCGTTCGCCGGCGTGCGTACGTCCGGTCTTCGGGGTGGCGAGGCGCTGATAACCGACGTACTCTTTTGGCTGGCACTTGCGTTCTCGCTGTCGATTGGCTTCCTCGTCGCGTGGCCGGTGAACGTCGGTCTCGTGAACTTCGGCGTCAAAGAGGGGATGAGCGACCCCTCACAGATGGACTGAGTTCCGAAACCGAACCGCCTAACCACCCGGTCGCCGTTTCGTGGCTATGGAAGACGAAAGCGATGGGGTTCGCGTCTGGCTCGTCGAGCGCGGCTACAACAACCGCGACCTCATCATCCTCAAGTACGCGACGCCCGACGGCGAGCGGCTCTTCCGCCGAGAACTCGCCGCACAGGCCATCGGCGTCGACACCGTGACCGCCGCGAAGGACGTCTCGCCCGACGACCTCGAAGCCGTCGACGACGGGGATCTCAGGGAACGATATGCGAACGAAGTCGAACGCATGGCCGACGAACACGACCCCGACGACTCGATCTGAGGGGTCGAGTTAGGCCGCGCAGTTGTTCGCACCCGTTTCGAGCGTCGTCGCCTCGGTAGCGCTGTCGACGGTCTCGACGCCGCGATTGATGGCGATGACCGTCTCGTAGTTGTCCGGTTTCTCGGGCACGTTCTCGACCATCCGCTCGACGAACGCCTCCTCGTCGAGGTCGGCGAGGTCGAGGCGGTCGTGAACCTCGCCGAGGGGAGCGCCGACGAGGTCGCCCGGCACGGCGTTGGCGTAGGTGCCGTCGTTTTCGACCGTGACGTGGCCCGGCAGGACGGTGAGTTCGTCGGAGAGTTCGAGCAGCGTCTCGTGGAGGGTCTCGTACTGCATCCTCGCTCCTTTTTCAGCTCCTTCCTCGCCGAATTCGAGTTCGGTGCGTCCGACCGAATCGAGAAAGAGGCTATCGCCGGTCAGAACGGCCGTATCGCCGACGCGGTAGGCGACCATCTCGGTGGTGTGGCCGGGTGCCGCGAGGGCTTCGATATCGATGTCGCCCACCGAGAGCGTCTCGCCGTCGTCGAGCGGTTCGAACTCGTAGTCGAGATCGCGTTCGGTTGCTTGCTCGCCGAGATGATACGGAACGTCGAGTCTGGCTGCGAGGTCGCGGCCGCCGGAGAGGTGGTCGGCGTGGATATGGGTGTCGAGCACGCGGGTGATCTCCATCCCGTGCTCGGCGGCAGTAGTGATGTACTGGTCGGTGTGGCGGGTGGGGTCGACGACGACGGCTTCTCCAGTGGTTTTCGAGCCGACGAGATAGGAGAGACAGCCCTTCGCGCGGCGCTGGAACTGGACGAGGAGAAGGTCGTCATCGTCCGTGTCGACGTCCGCAGTTTCGTATAACTCGTTCCACTCGCGCATCCCGCCGGTGACGACCGCAACGTTCTCGAAGCCGTTGGCGTCGAGTTCGGAGGCCAGTCGTGTCGAGGTCGCACCCTTCCCGCAGATGGTGAGTATCTCGTCGCCGTCCGCCAACTGCTCGACACGCTCTTGCTGGTCGTCGTTCAGGGTTTCGGCCGGGCCGAACGGGAGATGCTCCGCACCCGTCACGCGCCACGAGCCGTAACTGTCCTCGGGCCGCGTGTCGATGAGAACGTAGTCGTCAGCGCCCGAATCCTGTCTGTCCGCGAGGTCTCTGGCGGTGATTTTCTCGAACATCGTCTACTCCTATGTACGGTATTGGGATGGATAAACATTTCTG
>NZ_BBMP01000020.1 GCF_000755245.1 Halococcus sediminicola
AAAAGAAGGAGAGGAAAGATGAGAAAGACAAGATAGGGAAGTGAGAAGACGATGAACAGAAAGGATAAAGAGATATGAAAAGAGGAAAAGAAGAGGGAAAGGTATAATGTTGTGTGTCAAGCAGAAGACGGCATACGAGATCAGCCTCGGTCTCGTGGGCTCGGAGATGTGTATAAGAGACAGAAAGGGGAATCAGACGAAAAAACGCTATAAAATTGATGGGACTGACCCTCAATAGCTGATGAATGATTCACAACGTGTAGATACAAACTAAGAGGAATTACAGCCGCGAGAGCAGTACATCCGGATCTTCAATGGCCTCGATGACATGCTCCATGAACCGATTTGCCGTCACGCCGTCAATGAGTCGATGATCGAACGATAGCGATAGCGGAACCCGATTGCGGACGACAGCCTCGCCATCCACCGCAATCGGTTTCTCATCGATAGGACCGATGCCCATGATGGCTGCCTCGGGATGGTTGATGACCGGCGTGCCAAAGGTGCGGTGCTCGCCGTCGAGCGCGAGATTCGTCACCGTGAACGTTCCCTCCTGGAGGTCCGCGACGTCGATGGAACGGTCGCGAGCCTGCTCGGCAAGGTCTTCCATCTCCGCTGCGACCTCCACGATGGACTTCCCGTCGATGTCTTTGACCACGGGCACCATGAGACCGTCCTCGGTGTGGGTCGCAAAGCCGACGTTGTAGTAGTGTTTCTCTGTCTCTTATACACATCTGACGCTGCCGACGATATGCAGTGTGTAGATCTCGGTGGTCGCCGTATCATTAAAAAAAACAAGAGTCGTATTCAATCGGACTGTCGCTCCACAACCGTAGCTAATACTACCGCAACACCTGCTCCGATTTCCCTGTCCAACATCAACCACACACTCACAATACTACGATGTAACAACCAGCCCTCACCACGCCGCACCCCACCACACTACACACAACACTACCCCACAGACAACA
>NZ_BBMP01000021.1 GCF_000755245.1 Halococcus sediminicola
ACCTCCGGGATGACGAACCCGTCCAAGTGCTCAATGGCCCCCGCCTCGGGGTCGGCGATGGTGAGCATTCGCTCAAAGCCCTGATGGCGGGTTTCGGGGCTGTCGCGATGCCAGACCACCCGCGGGTGGATCTCGCCGGGGAACTCCGCACCGTTTTCGGAGACCACCTCGATGATGTTTTGTGCCCCTTCGTCGCGCATCGACGGCGCGGTCGCGTCCTCGTTGTCCGGCACCCAGACGTCGGGGGCCTGCATGCCGCGTAGCCCGCTGGCGCTGCGGATCATCTTCGCCGAATCCTCTTCGCCCTCCACCGCCGTGGGGGAGGTGAAGAAGGTGCGGACGAACTTTCTGTCGTGGAGTCGCTCGTCGTGTCTCTGTGTCATATGGGTTGAGTGGCTGTATCGCCGCCGGGCGTCGCTGGCTGGCTGTGCTGGTTTGGGTCGGTTCGCAATGGCGTTCGCCGTGTCGGACGATGGGATACTGTAGGTTTCGGTCCGAAAACGCCCCCGAGGAGTCAGTCGTCGCCGTCGGCCTCGGCGGTCAGCGGGTCGCGTTCGTCCTCGGAGAAGCCCTCCGAGCCTTCGATGCGCGAGCGCGCCTCGGGATCGAACTCCATCTCGATGTCCTGGAACTTGTCGACGAACGAGAGTTCGTGATGGCTCTCGGTCTCGTGGCCGAGGTACTTCTCCTCCAGATCGAACTGACCCTGTTCGGCGTTCTCCGCGAGGTTCTTCATGTCCTCGTAGGCGGCGTGGGCACCCGAGTGCAGCGCGAACAGCGTGATGAACTGGTAGCTGTAGCCGAGATCCCCGAGTTCCTGGAACGTGAGCGGGTCGTCCTGTTCGGACCACGCGAACGAGGAGGAGTAGTTGAACGCCAGATCGAGATCCGGATGGGTCTCGTGGATCGTCTCGGCGTACTCCACAGCGTCTTCTCTACTGGGGTCGGGCATCTCGGGCCAGACGATGTCGACGCCGGCGTCGGCGTACAGCCGGCCGCGTTCGAGGTGTTCCTCCCAGTCACCGTTCGCCGAGCCGTAGGCGTCCGTGCGCGCGATGATGATCGTGTCGTCGGACTGTTTGGCGTCGACGGCCGCCTCGAAGCGCGCCTGTGCGTCCTCGCGCGAGACGATCTGCTTGCCCGCGATGTGGCCACAGCGCTTCGGCGTCACCTGGTCCTCGATGTGGACCGCCGCGACGCCGACCTTCTCGTACTCTCGCACCGCGCGGCGGACGTTATGGATGCCACCGTAGCCGGTGTCACAGTCGGCGACCACGGGCAGGTGAGTGGCCTCGACCATTCGCTTGGCGTTCTCGACCATCTCGGTCATCGTCACCATCTCCAAGTCGGGGAAGCCGAACTGGCCCAAAACTGTGGAGTAGCCGCTCATGTAGGCGGCATCGTGGCCGGCCATCTCAGCGAGTCGGGCGTCGAGGGCGTGATACATCCCCGGCGCGAAGACGTAGTCCTGTTCGTCCAGCATTTCGCGCAGCTCGCGGGCTGCGGGGTTGTCGACGTCCTTCGTGAAGACGTCCGTGTCTCCGATGAGTTCTTTCGGCGTTGGCATGGTTGGTCTCGTGGCGGCGAGGCGGACCCCGTCTCGGGGAGCGCGTGATCCTCGCCGGCCGCATCGGCACCGAAACCGGGATGGTAAAAAACTGTTATGGTCTATCATGATAATATTCTTTAGAGGGTTTTCCGAATGCGGAAGCAATTAGCATATATAAATGTCGAGCGTTAGCATGGGGGTCGCTCCCGGCGCGGATGGCCGGACTTTTTCGTCTGCCCGGCGGAGGGCCGTCATGCACAGGGCGCTGCGCGCGGTCGCCGGCGGCGTCGTCGGTACGCTCGTGTTGGGCTTTTTCCTGCTCGTCCTCGACACGCAGGCGCGCGGCGCGCTGTCGGTTGCCGGCGTCGTCGCTCGCTTTCTCGGCGTTCCGGGACGGCCGGTGCTGGCTGTCGCGCTGTTCGTCGCTCTCGCCGTCGTCGGCTGGCCGGCGCTGTTCGTCGCCGTCGAGGAGTATCTCCCGTTCGGCCCCGACCCCGCCGCCCGAGGTGTGGTCTTCGCGGCGGTCATCGGGATCGTCTTCGTCGTCGTCGGTCGCGGGGCCATTAGCGGCCCGATACTCGTCCTCTACGTCGGGTTTGCGATGCTCGCCCATCTCGCCTACGGCTTCGCGCTCGGCAGTGTCTACGGACGTCTCGCACGGTGAGCGGCCGGACGAAACCGGTCAAACCGACGGATGCAGCCACGTTTATACACCGGGGTCGAGTAGCCCCGCCATGGCATTCGACCGACGACTGGCAGGGTGGACACGACCATGATCGGGGGCGGTGTCGTGCTGGCGGTCCTCGGCGTGTTGCTGGTCGCGCTCGGAACGCAGTTCCTGCGAACCAAGGGCTGGTCCGCGCTCGCACGCCCCGACGGCGGCTATCTCCCCGGCGGCGAGACCGGCGTCCAACACGAGGAAAAACAGGCCGGCCTGCTGCGCTGGCTCACCACCGTCGACCACAAGGACATCGGCATCCTCTATCTCGTCTTCGGTACTGTGGCGGCGCTGTGGGGCGGCACCGAGGCGATGATGATGCGCACCGAACTACTGACCCCACAGGCCGACGTCTGGACCGCTGCCACCTACAACGGACTCTTTACTACTCACGGCATCACGATGCTGTTTTTCTTCGCTACGCCCGTGTTCTTCGGCATCGGGAACTACTTCCTCCCGCTCCTGCTTGACGCCGACGACATGGCGTTTCCGCGGATCAACGCCATCGGCTTCTGGATGCTGCCGCCGGCACTGTTGCTCGCACGGGCGGGTCTGCCCGCCGACGCGCTCGGCAAGATCCTCTCCACTGTTGGAATCCACATCCCGATCCTCGACGTGCTTCACCCACCCGAGACCGGCTGGACGCTGTACGCGCCGCTGTCGATTCAGACGACGAACCCGCAGGTGGACCTGCTCCTGTTGGGCCTGCATCTGAGCGGCATCGCGACCACCCTCGGTGCGATAAACTTCATCGTCACCGTCGTCGCCGAGCGCGGCGAGGGCGTCGGTTGGGACAACGTCGACATCTTTAGTTGGACGATGCTCTCGACCAGCGGCGTCGTCCTGTTCGCCTTCCCGCTCTTGGGGAGTGCGGTCATCATGATGCTGCTCGACCGCAACTTCGGCACCACGTTCTATCTCGTCGAGGGTGGCGGGCCGATCCTCTGGCAACACCTCTTCTGGTTCTTCGGCCATCCCGAGGTGTACATCATCTTCCTCCCCGCGACGGGACTGGTGAGCACCATCCTCCCGAAGTTCTCGGGGCGCAGACTGTTCGGGTTCCGATTCATCGTCTACTCGACGCTCGCCATCGGCGTCCTCTCCTTTGGCGTGTGGGCACACCACATGTTCACGACAGGTATCGACCCGCGCGTACGGGCGAGTTTCATGTTCGTCTCGCTGGCTATCGCCGTCCCGAGCGCCGTGAAGGTGTTCAACTGGCTCTCGACGATGTACGACGGGCGGATCCGTCTCACCGCGCCGATGATACTCTCGGTTGGCTCGGTCGGGACGTTCATCATCGGCGGCGTTACCGGAGTGTTTCTGGCCGCGATCCCCATCGACCTCATCTATCACGACACCCAGTACGTCGTCGGCCACTTCCACTTCATCATCATGGGCATCATCGCGATGATGATGCTCGCGGCGAGTTACTACTGGTATCCCATCATCACGGGACGGATGTACGATCAGCGCCTCGCACGCCTGCAGGCGGCGCTCACTATCGCCGGCGTGCCGGTGACGTTCGGCTCAATGCTCGTCATGGGGGCACTCGGCCTGCCGCGCCGATACGCCGACTACCCCACACAGTTCGCCACGCTCCAACAGGTCGCCTCCGTCGGCGCGTTCGTCATCGGCGTCGGCGCGCTGCTCTGGCTGTGGAACATGGTCCAGTCCTACCGCGTCGGCCCGCGCGTCCGCGACGCCGACGTCTGGAACCTCAAGGAGAGCGGGCAGTTCACCCGCGAGTGGCAGTGGTTCGAGGAGCAACTCGACGAGCGCTACGCGGCCGATGGCGGCGAGACCGACGACTGACTCACTCCTCGTCGGAGACGCCGCCGAGCACGCTCGAAATCCGGCCGCGCCACTCGTCGATGTCGTCGATGGCCGCCCGGAGGTCCGCGATCGACGCCTGCGTCTCGTCGATTTCGGCCTCCGCGTCGGCGAGACCCTTGTCGAGCGCCTCGATGTCGTCAGCGTTCGCCGCCACGTCGTCATCGAGGCGCTCGATGGCGCGCTCGTTGGCCTCCGTGCGCTCGTCGAGCGCCGCGAGTTCGTCCTCGATGTGCTCGATGTCGTCGGTGAGGTCCTCGATGAGCCGCCGGGCCGGCCCGTTCTCGTCGATGAACTCCTCTAGGGCGTCGGTGTAGGCTTCGAGGTCACTGATGCGCGACTGGAGGTGGCTGAACCGAACCTCGCCACTCGCGTCGTCGGTGTCGAGTTCCGCGGCGAGCAGTTGGCGGTCGCTCTCGGCGAGGTCGCCGTCGCGGAGTTCGGCCGCCAGCGCCGCCCCGACGCCACCCTCGGGAACGCCGCGTCCCGCACCCGCTCGGTCGGCGTTCGTCCCACCGGTCGTGCCCGCGTCGTCCGCCGCACCGTTCATGGACCCATCCGCCGTCGCCGGGTCGTTCCCGGAGATGGTGACGTCCTCGACGGTGTCGTCGCCGTCGAGACCTGCGACCTCGCGGTCACCGGTGATGACGTCGCGAGCGGCCTGACTGCTGTCGCGACCCGGCGCGGTCGGTTCGTCGGTATCGGTGCTCCCGGCTCCGGTGTCGGTCGATTCGGTGGCCGTCCCCTCGGGTGCGTCGACGGTGAGTTCGGGGTCGGTCATGAACCGGTCGGGGTCGTGGTCGTCGGTCCTGATGCCGTAGACGGTCCGGTACTCCTCGCCGGGCGCGATGAAGTGCTCGAAGACCGCGTTATCGCCCGCAAGCGACCAATCGTCGCCGCCGTAGTCGGGATGGAACCCCAAATCGCCCGACGGCACACCGTCGGGGATGGCATCGGCCAGCCGGACGGTCACACCGTCGTCGCGCTCGGACCGGACGCGGAAATCGACCGTTGGAACGGGGAACTCGTCGGTCTCGTAGGATTTCGTGACGGTGATCCCGTCCTCGGTGACGGTTCGTTCCGTCGTGTCTGCGTCACTCATGGTCGTCAATCGGACACGAGCCTCTTAAACGTTCAGCGGGCCATCACCGGTTCAGTTCGATCCGGTCGCCGATCTCGACGATTTCGAGCTTCCGGGGGTACTCGTAGCTGCGAACGTGGGGATGGAGTGCGGTCGGCTCGGCGGTCAACCCCTTCCACATGTCCCAGTGGGTGGGCACGAGTCGGTCGAGCCGGAGCCGTCCGGCGGTCTCGACGATCTCGTTCTCGTCGCAGTACCAGCGCTTTTCGGTCAGTTCGCCGGTTTGCTTGTCGGGGATCTTTCCCGTCGAGCCGAACGCGAGCGCCCCGAGGTCGATGTCGTGGCGCTCGCCAATGTCGTCGAGTTCGGCTGCGGGCTTCGTATCGCCGCCGTGGAAGAAGGTGCCTGCCGGGTGCTCGACGACGTAGCTCACTGGTTCCGTGGCATCCGGGTCGTGCGCCGTCTCGACCGTGACGGTGAATGCGCCGACTTCGACGGTGTCACCCTCGGTTATCTCGTCGAGTTGCTCCGCGGAGACGTCCCACTCGTCGGTCCAGCGCTCCTCTTCGCGCGCGACCGCGATGCTGTCGGCCGGTGCGTGGAAGGTCGCGCCCGAGCCTTCGAGGATGGGGGCCTGCGAGGGACCGTGGACGTGGTCGGTGTGTTCGTGGGTGGCGAAGACCGCGTCGGCACTCGTGACGTCCGCCGGGTCGAACGGGACGGGAATCATTCTGACTGTGCGGGGCGGGTCGCCCGTGCCGAGATACGGGTCGATGAACAACGTGCTCTCGCCATCGGTGAGCGCGAAGCCGTTGCAGCCGAGATACCAGACCGCGACGCCGTCGGGGTCGGACGTACTGATCTCGTCCAGCAGCCAGTCGTCCCAATCGGAATGGACCATGCCGCCGCTGGGCGGGCGAGTCGCCTAAAGCCAGCGGTCCGGTTAGACGGGGAATTCGGTGAGGCGGTGGTCGCCACGGACGCAGCGCCCGCGGCGCTCGTGGCCGTGGCGTTCGAGGTGGATCCCGTCGAGACCGGCGTTCCACGCCGCACCCACGTCGTGGGGACCGTCGCCGACGAGTACGCCCCGCTGGCCGGCGACGCCCATCTCCTCGATCGCCACTCGCACGGGTTCGGGATCGGGTTTCCAACCCAGTTCGCTCGTACAGCAGACGACCGTCTCGAAGCGCCCGTGCAGGCCGAGTGCGGAGAGGACCGGCTCGGTGAGGTGGCGCTGACAATGGGTGACGATTCCTACGGGGACATCGAGCGATGCGAGGAAGGCGGCGGCGTCGTCGTAGACGAACGTCGCCGCCGCGCGGGCCGTCGGGTCCTCAATGGAATGAAGCGTCGTCCAGAAGCGCTCGACGTCGATCCCCCACGCCCGGAGCTGTTCGTCGCGGAACCCGCCGAGACCGTTCCAGAGCGTGTGTGCCTCGCGGTCGTCGAAACTGCGTCCGAGACGCTCGCCGACGCGGTCGAACAGCCGACGGACGTACGTCCATTCGACGTCGACGAGCGTTCCGTCGAGATCACAGAGCCAGAAGTCGTACTGGGGTAGCGCCATCGGGTTCACGAGGTAGGCGGGCGGGATACATAGCTGTTCTGCCGGCGGCACACGTGAGTTCTTCAGCGCGCGTCGTCGAAGTGCTCGGCCATCTGGATGTCCTGGTCGGTGACGCCGCCCTCCTCGTGGCTCGTCAGGCTGATCTCCACCTCGTCGTAGCGGATCGTGATCTCGGGATGGTGGAACTCCTCGTCGGCGAGTTCGGCGGCGTCGCTCGCGAACTCCACCCCGTCGAGATACTCGTCGAACTCGTAGGTGCGGACGATTTCGTCGCCCTCGTGATTCCATCCTTCCGGTGTGCGGTCGTCGATTTCGTCGTCGGTCAGAACGTCAGCCATAGCCGAACGTGGAACAGCGGACGAATAAACGTTGGCCGTGCGGCCGCCGTCGACGATCGGGCGACGTCGGTCGGAGTGCAGGGCGGTAGGTATATCCGTTCAGACGGACCAGTGTGAAACGTATCAGTGACGCCGTTCATCACGATTACACACCGATCCCGACGGGAGAGAGCCACTCATACATGGAGGACACGGACAAATACCTGATTCACGCGGACGTCACCGCCGAGGGGGTCGTCGAACGCAACGACGTCGTCGGCGCGATCTTCGGCCAGACGGAGGGACTGCTGGGCACCGATCTCGACTTGCGCACCCTCCAGCAGTCCTCGAAGGTCGGTCGGATCGACGTCAGCATCAACTCGCAGAACGGCCAGTCGTTCGGGCGTATCACCATCGCCAGCGGCCTCGATAGGGTCGAGACCGCGATTCTGGCGGCGTCGCTTGAAACCATCGAACGCATCGGTCCCTGCCGCTCGACGGTCGACGTCGAGCGCATCGAGGACGTTCGGGCCGCAAAGCGCCGCGAGGTCGTCGAGCGAGCGAAAGGTCTCCTCGGAGCCTTCGAGGAGTCCACGATGAGTTCGGCCGAACTCGTCGAACAGGTCCGCGAGAGCGCACGCACCGGCGAGGTCGTCGAGTTCGAGGGACTCCCCGCGGGACCGCGCGTCGCCGAGGGCGATGCGATAGTCGTCGTCGAGGGCCGTGCGGACGTGCTCACGCTGCTCGAATACGGCATCAAGAACGCCGTCGCCGTCGAGGGGACCAACGTGCCCGACGCCGTGGCCGCCCTCACCGGCGAGCGCACGGCGACGGCGTTCCTCGACGGCGACCGGGGCGGCGACCTCATCCTGAAGGAACTCGCCCAGGTCGGCGACATCGATTACGTCGCCGTCGCCCCCACGGGCAAGAGCGTCGAGGACCTCTCACGCGAGGAGGTCCACGAGTCGCTGCGCGGGAAGGTCGCCCACGAACTCGTCGCCGAGGCGGGCAACCCGCGCGAAGCCGTCGCCGCGACCGACGGCAGCGCCCGACCCGCGCCCGCCGAGCACGTCGCGCCATCGACACCCGAGCCCACGCTGGAGACGGTGGAGCCGACCACCGACGTCGAACCCCCGTCCGCTCGTCCGTCCCCACCCGATGCCGAAGACCAACCGTCCGGCGAACCGGTCGAGGCGCGAGCGGCCGAAACGGACGGAGCGACCGGTGAGGACGAATCGCGGGAGACGGCGGAGACCGAGGACGAACCGGCGACGCTCGGCGCACACGTCCGGGAGGTCGTGAACGACGAATCCGATCTGACACGGCTGCTCGACGGCGAGTTCGCGCTGATAGCGGAGGTCCCGGTCGACGAGACGTTCGACGCCATCGCGGAGGCGTCGGCGGTGCCCACCGCAGTGGTGACCGACGACGAACTCGACCAGCGCGTGCTCGACGTGGCCGCTCAGCGCGGCGTCGAGCAGGTCGTCGCGCGCTCGACCGGCGAGTTCGTCAAGCGACCGACCGACGTGCGCGTGCGGACCGCCGATCAGCTCCGCTCCGATTCGGTTGACGCCGACGAATCGGACTGACGGACCATCGCCACGCCGTCGGCGTTCTCGTAGTGATTCGGGAGATGCTCTTCGATCCGGAAGCCGTGGCGCTCGTAGAACCGTCGCGCGCGCTCGTCGTCGGCCCGTGCGGTGAGTCGACACTCATCACAGTCGTCGAGAATCGCGGTCAGAAGCGCCGAGCCGTGGCCCGCGTTGCGGTGGCCGGGGGCGACGGCGAGTTCGGCGAGATGCGTGGGCTGGCTCCCGACCGCGAGCGCGTAGCCAACGGGGGTGTGCCCGGCGACGAGCACCGTTCCCGCTCCGTCGATGGCCGTTTCGAGCAACTCCGGCCAGTTCGAGGCGAGCGAGGCCGCCTGAATGGCGAGCAAACGCGGGCGGTCGGCTGGCGTCGCCGCCCTGATTCCGGTCATAGCGACGCGAGACCGGCGAGCACGGCGAGGGCCGCACAGAGCAGCGCGGCCGCGAGCGTGGCGAGGAAGTTCACTGTTTGATTACCGATGCGGCGGTCGGCGAACGCGAGACCGGCCAGCGCGCCCGCGAACAGTTCGTCCACCCGTCGGTTCTCGAAGAGCGCGCCGAGCAGGCTATCGACGACCATGCCGGCGACGCCCGCCACGGCGATGGCGAGCGCACCCGCGGGCGGGACCGCGAGGAACGGAAGGGCGAGCACGGCGATGAGCACCGCACCGAGCGAGCCGGCGAGCACGCCCTGCCACGTCACGCCGCCGTCGGTGCCGGGAGGGACCGTTTCGAGCGTCGTGATGAGTCGCGGCGTGTCGAACAGGCCGCCGAGTTCGCTCGACAGCGTGTCGGCCATCGCGCCGGCGAGCGACCCGGCGAAGACGAACGCGAACAGCGAACCATCCATCGAGACCATCGGACTCGCGGCGTGGGCGAGCACCGCACCCAGCGCGACCGCCGAGTTCGCGAGCACGTTGGCGCTGCCACGCGCGCCGTCGTTGCCTTCGGCGAGTCCGCGCTTTCGCTTGCGTTCGTAACGGAACTTGCCGGCGAGTCCGCCGCCGCCGAAGAAGACGATGAGCAGCGCGAACCAGCCGAACCCGCCGAGTACGACCATCAACAGCCCCGCGAGCACGCCCGTCAGCATTCCGGTGATCGAGGCCGTATCGAGCGCGTAGGCGAGCGCCCCGAAGCCAGCCGTGACGGCGAGCGCGAGCGCGATGCCCACTGGAGAGGTCGTCGGTTCGAGCGCGGCCAGCAGCCAGAGCAGTAGCCCCATCGAGAACAGCACGAGCGGGTCGTCGCGGACGAACAGCGCGAGACGAACCAGCGCGCCGAGCAGCGCGGCGCTCGCGGCGAAGAAGACCGCGAGCGCGGGCGGCGGTGCGGGGGCGACGAGTCCGACCACGAACTGGGCGAGCACGCCCGCGAGCGCACCCCCAACGACGAACGCAAGCGTGGCGGTGATGGCGGCGTCGGAGCGCTGTCGGGCCGCCGCTTCGGCGAGATTCCCACCCGAGAGCACGAGCACGCTGGCGGCAAAGACGAAGACTGGCATCCCGAACAGGGGAACGAACAGCGCGAGACCGGCCGCCGCGAGCGAAAAGCCCGCCAGTCCGTAGAGCGTCCGCTCCTCGTGGTCGCCGGGCCGGGCGAACAGCTCGAAGACCGGCCCGTCCTCGACGACGAACGCCGCGAGCGCGGCGACGACCACGAAGGGAGCAGCGGCGGCCGGACCCAACAGCGGGGCGGCGAAGGCGAGTGCGCCGACGAGCGCGAACGCGCCCGCCCGCCGGAGTGGCCACGTCACGCCCGTCGTTTTCCCGATGGCTACTTAACGCTCCCGAAGCCGCCAGCGAACGCTCTCCAGCCATCTTCGAACGAAATCGGTCGCTGTGGCGCGCGGGAGCGCACCGACGGTGCGCGACTCGCGTGAGGGATGAGTGAACGAGCGTAGCGAGTGAGCGAATCGGTTGGGGAGGTATGTGGGCCGTGCGGGGCGGTTGCGATCCCTCATTGTCGTCTGCATCCCGTCGTAGCTGTTGCAGTCGAGGACATCAAAGCCCGTGAAGTCAGACGGTTTCGATGATCGTGTCCACGAAACGTGAAGGCTTAGGCGAACCGACCACGACAACCTGACGTGGGACTGTACGACCGCTATCTCGCCGCTCGCATCCGCCGCAATCCGGCCCCGCTGCCGGGCTGTGTCGCGGTCGTCATCACCGAACGTGACCTGCTCGAAGACGGTGCCTATCGCACGGTCGAAGAGTTCTTCGAGTGGGCCTTCGAGTACGGAGCCGACTCCGTGCTGGTCTACGTGAGCGTGCTCGATACGGGCGCGGTACCGGCCATCCGCCGGGTGTTCGAGCGCTGTGACGCTCCCCGCGAACTCGCCGTCCGCGGCCCCGATGACGCCGAGCGTGCCGACGCACCGATCAACGTGAGCATCGGTCTCGGCGGCAAGCACGAGTTCGCGGCGGCCGTTCGCGGCGCAGCCACCGCGGTCGAAGCCGGGACGCTCGCGCCCGAGGAGATCGACGCCGACACCATCGAGGAGAGGTTAGTGTTTCCGACCGACCCCGACCTGGTCATCAAGACTGGAGCCGAGCGACTCTCGGATTTCATGATCTGGCAGTCGGTCTACTCGGAACTACACTTCACCGACGTGAACTGGCGGGACTTCCGCAAGCGGGAGTACCTGCGGGCGCTGCGCGATTATCAGAACCGCCAGCGTCGGTACGGCCAGTAAGCACTCAGCGGGTCAGTCGGCCGTCGTCGGGTCGCTTTCGTTCGTGTCGTGCTCGATACCGTCGAGTTCACCCCGAGGGAGGTGCTCACGGAGGCGCTCGACGATGGCGCGGGCCTCGTCGAGTTCCGCGCCGCCGACCGCCCGAACCAGCGCGAGCGCGCGCCGGGCACGGGTGCGCCGCCACGACTGCGTTCTGGATTCGTAGGTCCGGATCGCGCGCAGGAAGTCCTTCTTGGCGAAGGCCGGCCAGTAGGGTGTACAGAAGAACACGGCGGCCTCGTTGCCGTTGGCGTGCCACGGTAGGAAGTTCGAGGTGCGCTCGTCGCCGCCCGTGCGGATGATGAGGTCCACGTCGCGGGCGGGACCGGTGTAGAGGCGGCGCTCGATCTCCTCGCTGTCGATGTCACCGGGCGCGATGTCGCCCGCCTCGACCGCGCTGGCGGCCTCACGGGCCGCGCCCAACAGTTCGGTTCGGCCGCCGTAGGCGAGCGCGATATTGAGGTGGAGTGCGTCGTATTCTTCCGTTTTCCCCTCGGCGTACGCGATGGTCTCGCGGAGGTACTCGGGCAGGCGGTCGGTCTCGCCGATGGCGCGGATCCGTACCTCCTGGTCGTGGACGCGCTCGGCGTCGGCGAACTCGCGGAGTTTCTCGTCGAGGAGCGAGAAGAGGTGTTCGCGCTCTGCCGGCGAGCGGTCGAAGTTCTCCGTCGAGAAGGTGTAAAGGGTGAGCTCCTCGACGCCGCAGTCGGCACACCAATCGAGCACTCGCTCGGTGGTCTCCGCGCCGGCACGATGGCCGTCGGCGGCGTCCTTGCCGTGTTCGTCGGCGTATCGGCGGTTGCCGTCTTGAATGACGGCGACGTGGGTGGGTGCGCCGTCGATTTCGCGCTGGAGGAGGCGCTCGTAGGCTCGATACAACAGACCGTGCGTGCGCGGGGCCATTTTACGGAGCTAACTCGGGGGAGTGAAATGAATCTTCTGACACGCGCGTCATGGGAGTGTCCGACACGGACGGACGGTATTGCGCAGGTTTTTATGTGGCGGGTGCATCGAATCGAGTGCAATGGCGTCAGGTACGGTTGACTTCTTCAACGACACGGGTGGCTACGGTTTCATCGAAAGCGACGACGCTGACGAGGACGTCTTCTTCCATATGGAAGACGTTGGCGGCCCTGACTTGGAGGAAGGACAGGAAGTAGAGTTCGACATCGTGCAGGCTGACAAGGGACCGCGGGCGGAAAACCTGGAGCGGCTGTAAACATGGCGGAAGGCAAAGTCGATTTCTTCAACGACACGGGCGGCTACGGTTTCATCGAAAGCGACGACGCTGACGAGGACGTCTTCTTCCATATGGAAGACGTTGGCGGCCCTGACTTGGAGGAAGGACAGGAAGTAGAGTTCGACATCGTGCAGGCCGACAAAGGCCCGCGCGCCGAGAACCTCGAACGACTGTAAACGACACACGATTTTTCGCCCTCGGTGCGGTGCGGACCGAGGAGCGTATCTTTTTCGGGCGCGAGCGACAGGTATGAGCGAGACGCTCGACGACGAACTCCGCAGACGGACCGAAGCGCTGCTCGAACCCGGCGACATCGAGTTACAGGGACTTATCGTCCATACCGAGTACGATTCGAGCGAGGAGAGCATGCTCCATCGCGCGACGATCGAGATCGGCGAGACGATCGCCAAACACGCCGAGGCCGACGACACGTACGTCTATTCGGGCACCGACGACCCCGATTTCGGCCTGAATCAGCATCAGGGACTCACCATCGAAGCGGACGAGTTCGTCTGGGAGTGCCAGCAGCTCCTCCGCGAGGGCAGCTACGACGTCGTGTTCTACTACGAGGCGAGCGCCGACCACGAGGCCATCGTCGACGAGCTTCGAGCGGAGGGCTACACGGTGACCGGCGTCCCGGGGTAGCGAGGCGTTTATCCCCGCCGCGGGCCGAAAACCGGTATGAGTGATGCGGACGCTGCCCCCGCGCTCGACGAGCGCGACCGGGCCATTATCAATGCCTTTCAGGGCGGGTTTCCGGTGGCTGAACGCCCGTTCGAGCCGGCCGCGCGAGCGCTCACGGAGCGCGGCATCGACGTCACCGCCGACGAACTGCTCGACCGGATTCGGCGACTCGACGAAGAGGGTGTCCTCTCGCGCTTCGGCGTGCTCATCGACGCCGAGGCCATCGGCGGGACGGCCACGCTGGTAGCGATGCACGCCCCCGAAGAGCGCTTCGACGAGGTCGCCGAGCAGGTGAACGCCCACCGCGAGGTCGCCCACAACTACGAGCGCGCACATCCCCACCTCAACATGTGGTTCGTCGTCTCGGTCGCCGACGACGAGGCCGTCGACGAGGTGCTCGCCACCATCGAAGAGGAAACCGGACAAAAGACCTACAATCTCCCGAAACAACGGGAGTTCCGCGTCGAAGCGAAGTTCCTGCTCGACGGCCCGATTGCGGACGGCGATCTCGATCTGTCGGACCTCGGACCGACGGTCGAACCCGATGGGAAGGAATCGCTGACGCCGGCCGAGCGCGACCTCGTCATCGAGTTGCAGGGTGGATTACCGCTCACCGCGACGCCCTATTCGGACGTCGCCGATGCCGTCGGACGGGACGTCGAGTGGGTCGTCGGAACGATCAATCGCTTTCTCGCCGAGGGAAAGGTCCGGCGTGTCGGCGTCGTGCCGAACCACTACGCGCTCGGCTACACCGAGAACGGCATGACCGTCTGGGACGTACCCGACGAGCTCGTTGCGGAAGTGGGACCGGCGATCGCCGAACTGGAGTTCGTCACCCACTGCTACGAGCGTCCGCGCCACGAGGGCGTCTGGCCGTACAACTTCTTCGCGATGACGCACGGCCGCTCCGAAGGGGAGAGCGAGCGCCGCATCGAACAAGTGAAAGAGCGGATGAACGATTTTTTTGACATCGGTGACGAGAACTGGGACACGCTGTTCTCGACACGTATTCTGAAGAAAACGGGCATCAGAATGGACGAGCGCGCCGCAGCGAACACCGACGATCCATCCGATAGATGATTCCGCTGCTGCACGACTTCGGCGGGTCGACAGTGGTGGTGTTCGGTGGCGGGCCGGTGGGCGCGCGCAAGGCCCGCCGATTCGCGCGCGAGGCACGAGTCGTGGTGGTGAGTCCGGCGTTCGCCGACGCCGAGTTCGGCGACAGCGAGCGGGTGCGTGTCGCGCCGACGCCCGACGACGTACCCGAGTGGTTCGAGCGGATCGACCCGGCGCTCGCGGTTGCGGCGACGAGCGACGAGGCGGTGAACGACGCCGTGACACGGGCGGCGCGCGAGCGAGGAACACTCCTGAATCGTGCCGACCGGAGCGGTGGGGGTGACAAGCACCTCGACGTGACCGTGCCGGCGACGGTGCGCGACGACCCTGTGCTGCTGGCGGTCGCCACTGGGGGGCGGAGTCCGGCGCTCAGTCGGTATCTGCGCGAGCGTTTCGAGAACGAGTTCGCCGGTGCGGGCGCGATGGCGACGCTCACGGGACGACTGCGCGAGCAGTTGCGCGAGGATACACCGCCGGAGGCGCGCCGGGCGGCCATCCGGGCGGTGGTGCGCTCCGAGCGGGTTTGGAAGGCTTTAGGTGATGGGACTCCTAATCCAGCCCAAGAGGCCCAATCGGTGATCAGCGACGTGCTCTCGGAGGAAAAGCGATGACTGTCGCCACCGGCATCATCTCCGGTGTGAGCATCGCCCACCAGCACGCGAGCGTCGAGCAGATCGAGGCGGCCTGTGCGTGCGACGAGCGCGAGACCGTCGAAGCCCTGTGCGCTCACGAGGGAATTCACGAAGCGTTCGCGCTCCAGACGTGCAATCGTGCAGAGCTGTACGTCGTCGCCGACGACCCGGAACGCGGCCACGAAACCCTCTCGTCGGTCGTCACCGACAGCCCCGCGGAAGCCGTCCGCGAACTCGGCCACGAGGAGAGTCTGCGCCACCTCATGCGGGTCGCTTGCGGGCTGGAGTCGCTCGTGCTCGGCGAGGACCAGATCCTCGGCCAGTTGCAGGACGCCTACGCGAGCGCGCTGGCGGTCGGCGGTATCGGCCCGATGTTCGAGGAGGGCATCCAGAAAGCCATCCACGTCGGTGAGCGCGCGCGCACCGAGACGGCCATCGACGAGGGCGTGGTTTCACTGGGGAGCGCCGCCGCACGGCTCGCCGACGAGAAGCGACCGCTCGACGGTGCGACGGGGCTCGTCGTCGGTGCGGGTGAGATGGGAACGCTCGCCGCCCAGTCGCTCGCTCGCTCGGTCGGGCAGCTGTTCGTGGCGAATCGAACCAAAGAAACGGCCGCGCACGTCGCCGAGCAGGTCGATACCGACGGCACGGCGCTCGCTCTGGACGATCTTCCCGAGGCGCTCTCGCTCGCCGACGTCGTCGTCTCGGCGACGAGCAGTCCCGTCCCCGTGCTCGACCGCGCGGCGCTCGAATCGGCCAGCGAAATCCTGCTCATCGACATCGCCCAGCCGCGCGACGCCCCACAGGCCGCCGCCGATCTCCCGAACGTCACCCACTACGACCTCGACGCGCTCGAATCCGTCACCGAGGAGACACGCGAGCAGCGACGAGAAGCCGCCGAGCGCGTCGAGGCGATGATCGACCGCGAGTTCGACAACCTGCTCGCCCGCTACAAGCGCCAACGCGCCGACGCGGTCATCGCCGCGATGTACGAGAACGCAGAGCGGATGAAAGAGCGTGAACTCTCGCGTGCGCTCTCGAAGCTCGACACTGATGGACTGACTGACGACCAGCACGCGGTCGTCGAGTCACTCGCCGACACGCTCGTGAGCCAACTGCTCGCCGCCCCTACCAAGAGCCTGCGCGACGCCGCCGAGGCCGACGACTGGACGACGATCAACAGCGCGCTCCGGCTGTTCGACCCCACCTTCGACTCCGGCGACGCACCCCCGGCCGCCGACCCGAGCGACGTTCCACCCGAAACCCAGCACGCGCTCGCCTCGGCCGTCCGCGAACACCTCGACGACTAAACACCCACTTTTTTACTCGTCGGGTGCGCTTCGCGCACCGCTCCTCGCAAAAACCTGGACTAAAAATTCCCGTTCACTCGGCCTTCGGCCTCGTTCACGGAGAACTGCGCTCACATCGTTCGCGCGGACACCATACCACAACCGCTGCCCGTACAGCACCGCAGAAGCCCTCATTCACTTCGTTCGCTCGCCCTTCATCCACCAGGAACCGCCACCGTACCGCGGCCGCCTGCCACGCAGCGGTTTCGCTGGAGTGATGTGCGCTGCATGGCCAACGGGAGCATGGGCATCGACGAACCCGACATCGACCCGGCACGCTTTCTCGACGACGTGGAGATGCGCATCGGCGAAATCAGTTCCGTCGAGGAGTTCCCCGAGGCGAGAAAGGACGTCTACAAACTCGACGTGGATTTCGGCGACGAAACGCTCCAGTCGGCCGCCGGGTTGACGAGATACGAAAGGGAGGAACTGCTCGGCCGGCAGGTCGTCGCGGTCGTGAATCTCGGGACCGTCCAAATCGCCGACTTCGAGAGCCAGTGCCTCGTGACCGGCGTCGATGCGGCCGACGGCGACGGCGTGGTTCACCTCCAGCCCGAGCAGCCGGTCGAAAACGGCACGCGTGTCTACTAGGCGAGCTGCTCGCCCATCGTCTCGCGGCCGAACGCGAGGACGACGACACCGCCGAGAACGAAGGCCACCGCGAGCGGGACCAGCGCGAGGAGGTAGCCCGACGAGACGAGCGCGCCGGCGAGAATCGGCCCGATGACGGCGGCGATCTTCCCCACACCGCCCGCGAACCCGTTCCCCGTCGCGCGCGCCTCGGTGGGGAACAGTTCGGGCGTGTAGGCGTAGATGGCTCCCCACGCGCCGAGCGTGAAGAAGGAGGCGGCGAGCAAGCCCCCGAGGAAGGGCCAGAAGCCAGAGAGGCCGAGGCCGAGGAAATCCACGCCGGGCATCGAAGCCGCGAAGACGAACGTGAACAGCCCCGAGAAGAGGAGATAGATTCCGAGAGTCGGTTTGCGGCCGATCCGCTCGACGAGGTAGGCCGCGCTGAAGTAGCCCGGGATCTGGACGACGCCGATGAGAACGAAATACAGATAGATATTGCCGACGACGCCGGCAGCACCCACGGTCTGGGGGAGCCAAATGAAGACGCCATAGTACCCGAAGTTGATGGCGAACCACGCCGCGGCGATCATCAACGTCTGTCGGCGGAGGTCGGGTGCAAACAGCCGGGAGAAGTCGGCGGCCGGGCGTATGCTCACGTCGCCGTCGATCGGGTCGTGGCTTCCGCCGTTTTCGGCGGCGATTTCCCGAAGCCGATCGTTTGCGGCCTCGATTTTCCCGACGCGAGCGAGGAAATACGGCGTCTCGTCGAGCTGTGAGCGGATGACGAACACCAACAGTGCGGGGAGGGCGGCGCTCACGAACAGCAACCGCCAGCCGGCAACCGCACCCACGAACGGAACGGCAACCGTGCCGCCGGACGCGAGCGCCGAGAGGAAAATCCACGCGAGCACCACCGCGAAGATGTTGCCGAGCGGCCAGAAGGCATCGAGATAGACCAGATACCGGCCACGGCGTTCCGTGGGGAGGTGTTCGGAGAGATAGGAGGTATCGACCGCGAGCGCGCCGCCGAGACCGATGCCGGTGAGAAAGCGCAGCGCGAACCCGGAGTAGAAACCGACCGCGAGCGCCGTCAGCCCCGCGAACAGCGAGTAGGTCAGGACCGTCCACTGGAAGGCCGATTTTCGCCCGTAACGGTCGGCGTACCAGCCCCAGCCCCAGTTGCCGAGCACCATCCCCATCAGGCTCGCCGCGCCCAAGAGTCCCGCCGCGAGCCCCGAAAGGCTCCACGCGCCGATGAGTACCGGCAAGGTGAAACTGATGATGATGACCTCCATCCCGTCGAACGCCCACGCGCTGCCACAGATGGCCAGCAAGCGCCGGTGGAAGGCCCCAACAGGAATTCCGTCCAGTGCATCCGATACGGTGGCCGTCTCGTTTCCGTCCATCGTTTTCGATTGCCTCTATCGAACTCGGAGTGTTCCACACAGTTAATTCCACTCATTTTCGGGCTTCAGCTGCTACGTTTGAAGAGGAATTTACTTCGAATCGACTCGACAACGCTTATTCGTCGTTCATGGGTAGGAGGGAATGTGCAAACCCACATCGTGCCCGTCGGCTTCGATTACGACCGGCTCATCGCGCCGCTGGTCCGCGACAAACTCGACGTCGACCGGGTGATTCTGCTGGAGGGAGCGGTCGGCAGCGCGGCGAACGTCGAGTACTCCAGGAATCTCGCGGCGAAACTCGAACAGGACTTCCGGAACCTCTTGGGCGCGGAAACCGAGCGCTTCGTCGTCGAGGACGTGTACGACTACGACGGGGCCTTCGAGCAGGCCTACGGACTCATCAACGCCGAACTCGACGCCGGGCGCGAGGTGTGGGCGAACGTCAGCGCGATGCCCCGAACCGTGAGTTTCGCCTTCGCGACCGCCGCCCACTCAATCGGCGTCGAGCGAAGCGAGGACAGAGAGCGCATCCACACCTACTACACGATCCCCGAGAAATACCTCGAAACCGAACTCGCCGAGGAACTCCGCGAGCAGATCGACCTGCTCGAAGACCTCGATGGCGACGACGAGCGCATCGACGAACGCCTCCGGAGCGCACGGGGTCTTCTCTCGGAGTTCGACGAGCGCGGGACGACCATCGGCGCGAAGGCCATCGACGGCGAGCACATCCTCGAACTCCCCGTGGCCTCGTTTTCGAACGTCAAACCGTTCGAAGAGCTCATTCTGTTCAAACTCGGCGAGGACGGAGCCTTCGAGAGTGTTTCAGAACTCGCACAGGCGCTCGCACGCGAACTCAGCGAGGAATACACCGATAGCTTCCGCTCGAAGGTCATCTACAATGTCGACAGGTTGGGACCGGGCGGCAAGGGCTACATCGAGCAGGACGCACACGGGAAGTCCCACCGGACGCGCCTCTCGCGCATCGGCGAACTCTGGGTGCGCTCGCACGCGGATGGAGAAATCCGAACGGAGTGATCGTCACCCTGCGTGTGCTTCGAGTTTCTTTACCCGTGTCGCGAGGGCGAGAAACGTGGCGAGCAGCGTCAACGCGAGCGCACCCGCCGCGAGGAGTTGGTGTGCGGGCGTGACGTGCTCGATGACGCCGTCGACGATGGGCTGGACGGGAATGGCCGTGTGGTGGTAGGTCCCGACGACCGGAACGAAGTAGTCCACGAGATCGTTGCATCCGTACCACGCGAGCGCGAGCGCGACCGCCCACACCGGGAACTCCGAATAGCGATAGATGACGAAGGCCTGGACGGCCATCGCGAGGTGGCTGAAAAAGAGGAACAGGTAGAGCCAGAGCGGGGTGCTCGCGAGGAACGCATCCTGAAAGACGAGCAGTGTGTAGGGCGTCCAGAGCCCGAGTTTGAGACAGCCGAAGAAGGCGAGCGCGTTCAGCCACTCTCTCGACTCGCCGAGCTTCCAACTTGCTATCGACAGCGCGATGAACAGCGTCGCCACCGGGCTGTCGGGGACGAACGGCCACGCGAGGAGCGGTTCGAGACCGAACTGGAAGCGGTAGTAGAAGAATCCGAACGCCGTGCCCGCGAGGTTGACCGCGACCACGAGCCACGCGAGTCGCAGTCCCAAGTCTTCAATTATCGCAGGTATCGGCGCGACGTACCACGGGAGCGTCTCGCGGTCGGGCACCGACCCGTCGAGCAATCGCCCGAGCGGGCCGGCGCTTCGTTCGGCCATCGATCACGAATTGGCCGGCCGTGACAAAACGGTGCTGGTCGGCTCTCGGCGGCCGAAGTCGGCCGACGATGAGCGTTAAGTGGGTCGGGGTCCAACCCGTGACATGGCCGACGAGACCGACTTGGAGGAGCTGAAACGCGGGACCGAACTCGTCAAGCGCGGGTTCGCCCGGATGCAGCAGGGTGGGGTTATCATGGACGTCGTCAACGCCGAACAGGCCCGCATCGCCGAGGACGCGGGTGCGGTCGCCGTGATGGCGCTCGAAGCCGTGCCGGCCGACATCAGAAAGCGCGGCGGCGTCGCACGCATGGCCGACCCCGCCGACATCACCGAGATCATCGAGGAAGTGTCGATTCCGGTGATGGGCAAAGCGAGAATCGGCCACACCAAGGAAGCGCAGATCCTCGAAGCCACCGGTGTCGACATGATCGACGAGAGCGAAGTCCTCACACCCGCCGACGACGACTATCACATCGACAAGCGCGATTTCACCGCGCCGTTCGTCTGTGGCGCGCGCGATCTCGGCGAAGCCCTCCGGCGCATCGGCGAGGGCGCAGCGATGATCCGGACGAAAGGCGAAGCCGGAACGGGCGACGTCAATCAGGCCGTCTTCCACCAGCGCAACATCCGCGGTGCGATCCGCAAGTTAGAGGGAATGACCCACGAGGAGCGCGAAGCCTACGCCCGCGAGATCGAGGCTCCGGCCGAACTGGTCCACGAGACCGCCGACGCCGGCCGTCTTCCTGTGGTGAACTTCGCCGCTGGCGGCATCGCCACGCCCGCCGACGCCGCGCTCATGATGCACCACGACTGCGATGGGATCTTCGTCGGCTCCGGGATCTTTGGAGCCGAGAACCCCGAGGCGATGGGCGAGGCTATCGTCGAGGCGACGAACAGCTGGGACGACCCCGAGAAACTCGCCCGCATCGCGACGGACACCGGCTCGGGCATGAAGGGCGACGCGAACGCCGACCTGCCCGAAGAGGAGAAGTTACAGGGTCGGGGCGTCTGAACGGTCGAAAAACACCATCACGCCATTTTTCGTTCGATACACCCTCACACACTCGTCCGTGCCGGGAGGAAGACGTAACAGACGGCCGCGAGGGCGGTGAGGGCAGCGAGCACGACGAACGACTCGTCGGCGAGTCCAGCATCGAAGAAGAGACCGACGACCGTCGAGCCGGTCGCCGCCAGCAGGAAAAACGTCGTGCGGAAGAATCCCCACGCCGTGCCCTGGACCGCGTTCGGGACGACGGCGATGATGTAGGCATTGCTCACGGGGTTGAGTGCGAGCCGCGAGCCGAGCAAGACAGTGAGCACACCCACCGGGACGAGTCCCTCGACGAACGGGAGCGCGAGCAGCGGCAGAACACCGAAACCGGCGGTCGTCAGGAGGACTGAACGGTCACCGTAGTAGTCGGCGGCGTTGCCGGCGACCGATTGGGCGAGCGCGCCACTCAGGAAGAAGAGCGCGAACAGCGCCGCGGCGCGCTCCTGAGAGAACCCCTTGACCGCGATGAAGTAGGTCGGCAGAAACGACGTCACCCCCTGCATCACGAACAGCGTGAGCGTGGCGGCGCTCACCGCGACGACCGTGTGCCGCGAGATGGCGGTATCGAGCGCGCGAAGCAGGCCGCGGACCGATGGCCGACCGCTCGGACTGGCGGTCGGCGTTCGCCGTGGCAGCACGCGCCGGACGCTGACGGCGATGACGAGGAAGGGAACGACGAGCAACGCGACGGTCGTCTGCCAGCCGAGCGGGCCGACGAGTACGCTCGCGGCGAACGGGAGCAGCGCCGAGCCGATGCTGCCCGCCGCGAGCGTGAGACCGATGGCGGTCCCGTCGTGCTCGCCGAAGACCTTCGAGAGGGCGGTACCGCGCGCCGGGCCGTACAATCCAGTGCCGAGACCGAACAGCGCACAGCCGACGAGGAACAGCCAGAACGTCGGCGCGAGACTCACCGCGACGACCGCGCCCGCCGAGAGCGCGAGGCTAGTGGCCAAGAGGGCGCGTTCGCCGAAGCGGTCGGTCAGCATGCCGGCCGGAAACTGCATCACGGCGTAGGCCGCCCAGACGGTCGTGACGGCCAGCCCGGCGGTCGCGTTGCTCACACCGAAGAAGTCCTTGACCTGCGGGAGGATCGCCGGAAAGAGGTAGCGACCGCCGAGCACCGTCAGCCAACCGGCGGCCACCACCGCGAGCGTCCAGCCGCGGCCGTCGCCGCGGAGCACCTGCCCCGTCCGCACCGCACGATTTCTGAGCGATTCGAACGACGCCTCCATTCGGTCTAAAATGGGGACGAACGCCGTATGAACGTGGTGATACGACGACGGCACCGATCCGTCGCCGACCGACCGCGAAATCGTGCCGGAAATCAGGCCAGTGGCGTCCGCTCGACGACAGTCCCGTCGGCCGTCGGGTACTGCTCGACGATCTCACCCTTTCCGAGGTCGCCCTCCGTGATCATCTCCTCCAAGAGCCACCACGCGAGTTCGACGTGTTCGGATTTCTGAGAATAGAACTCCTCGGGAACGCCGAGGTCAGCAAGCCGCTCGCCGCTCTCCCACGCCTTGCCGTACACCAGCGTTCCGTCGTCGGTCACCTCGTCGAACTCCCGTCGCATGACCTTCGCCATCCGCTTCAGGCGGTTGCGGTGCTGGGCGGCGTCCTTGAACACGCTCGTACAGAAGTACACTTTCTCGTGGTCGCCCATCGCCTCCAGGATGTCGTGGGAACCTTCGACGGCGCTCATGTGACCCTCGCGGCGCTCGAAGCCCTGCTCTTGCATCCGCTCGTAGTTCCCGTCGCTCATCTCGAACTCGTTGATGTTGCAGAAGTCGGCCGCGCCCTCGTCGAGGAACTCCATGAACTCCTCTTCGGCACGGATGCCGGGAATCTCGAACGCCGGCGTCAAGCCCTCCTCGCGGGCGATGTAGAGAATCTCTTCCCATTCGGTGCCGTGGAGATCGCCCCACTGCTCGTAGGGCGGGTGGAAGCGGATCTCGTCGAGACCCGCCTCGCTCAGGCGGCGCATGTTCTCGCGCCCGCCGGTGATTCCAGTGTAGAGGTGGGTGTGGTGGTCCTCACCGAACTCCTCTTTGAGCATGGAGAGATACCGACAGGTTTTCGCCATCGCCTCCTGTGGTTCGCCGCCGGTGATGGAGGTTCCCAGCGCGTTCATCCGGTGGGCCTCCTCGATCACATCTTCATCCGCTTCGACGCGGCGCTCGTTGGCGTAGACGTCGGTGACGTTTTTTCTATTCTCGCCGAGCGGACAGTAAAAGCAGTCGCGCTGGTCGCAGTAGCCGTAGACGAACAGCACCATCTTCCCGCCCTTAGCGCACTGTTCACAGCCCTTCGATATCATTCGTTGTAACTACTGGGTGCGCGGGCGTGAAAAGGCATACGGCTCGACGCGGATACTACTCGGGCAGTCGGTGGCTCAACACCGTCTCCTCGCGGAAGCGTCGTGCGTCGGTTTCGGTTTCGGGTTCTCTGCGTGTGCTTTCGGGCACCATCGGCGCGCCGGTGTTCTCGGTATCCGTGTACATGGGTTGTCCGCCGAACGCCGACGGCGAACCGCCGGCATCGTTCGACATGCACAACCATCGGGTTCGCCCGCATAAACCTAATGATAGAACATGTAATATCACTCCGAAGCGGCTTAGGGGATATTAGGTCACGGCGAGCGGCACCGAAGACAGTTAACGGCGGGCCGCGTAGCCGGGCGCATGCTGTTGGTGCTGTGTATCGACCTCGACGACGACCTCGGACGGAAGGCCGGCGTCGAGACGCCAGTCGTGGGCCGCGCGGCCGTCGAGCGCGCCGCGGTCGCGCTCGCCACGGCCGACCCCGAGGATTCGGATGCGAACGTGCTCTTCGAGGGGTTGCACATCCACGACGACATCACCGACGAGGAGGTCGAGGTCGCGGCCGTCACCGGCGTCGAGAGCGGCGGCGTCGCGGCGAACAGGAAGGTCGGCGAGGAGATCGACCGCATCCTCGCGGGGCTGACCACCGGCGAGGACGTGCATGCACTGGTGGTCACCGACGGCGCACAGGACGAGTCGGTCATCCCGGTGATCCGCTCGCGGCTCCCTATCGACGGCGTGCGCCGCGTTGTCGTCCGGCAAGCCCAGAACCTCGAATCGATGTACTACACGATCAAGCAGGTGCTCGACGACCCCGAGACGAGGGGCACGATCCTCGTTCCCCTCGGCATTCTCCTGCTCATCTACCCGCTCGCCGAGATCGCCGGCCAACTCGGCGTGCCCGGCGCAGCGGTGTTCGGCTTCATCTCCACCCTGTTGGGACTCTACGTACTGTTTCGCGGGCTGGGTCTCGAACGCGCCATCGACGAGGGCGTCGCGCGTGCGCGCCGCGGCCTCTACGCCGGCCGGGTGATGCTCATCACGTCGGTCGTGGCGGCGGCGCTGTTCGCCATCGGCGGCGTCCGCGGGATGGGAGTGCTCGACGCCCACAGCGCCACCGGGGCACTCACCCCCGTCGAGACCTTCGCGGCATTTACTGTGGGCGCAATACCGTGGTTCGCCGCGGCGGGCATCACCAGCAGCGTCGGCCGCATCACCGACACGTATCTCGCCGAGCGCTTTCGCTGGCGCTACCTCAACGCGCCCTTCTACGTGCTTGCCATCGCGGCCGTCCTCTACGCGGTCGGGGCGTTCCTCCTCGGCGAGGTCGGACTCACGTACATGGCGGTCGCGCTCACCGCCGGCACGCTGTTGGGTCTCGTGAGCACGCTCGCCTTCGCCATCGTCGAGTCGCGCTTTCCGAGCGTTCCGGAGCCGGTCTGAGCCGTTCGGAGGCGTTCGAGACCGACGACACTGGAGATAGCAATGGAAAGGGACTTATCCGGCCGCCGAGAGCGGGTTTGCATGGATGCAATCGTACTCGCCGGAGGCTACGCGACGCGCCTCTGGCCGATTACGAAACATCGGCCGAAGATGTTCCTCCCGGTCGGCGGGATGGACGTCATCGACCGTATCTTCGCCGAACTGGAGGGTGACGACCGTATCGAGGACGTCTACGTGAGTACGAACGAACGTTTCGCCCCGGAGTTCGAACGCCACATCGACGCCAGCGACTTCTCGAAGCCACGGCTCAGCGTCGAGGAGACCACCGGCGAAGACGAGAAATTCGGCGTCGTCGGCGCGCTCGCCCAACTTGTCGACCGCGAGAACGTCGACGACGATTTACTTGTTATCGCCGGCGACAACCTCATCAGCTTCCCCATCAGCGACTTTCTCGACGAGTTCGAATCGCGCGACGAACCGACCATCGCGGCCTACGACGTCGGCTCGAAGGAGCGCGCCTCCTCGTATGGACTGGTCGAACTCGACGGCGACCGCGTCGTGGACTTTCAGGAAAAGCCCGACGACCCCAAGAGCACGTTGGTGTCGATCGCTTGTTACGCCTTCCCGGCGGAAGCGCTCGCCTTCGAGGAGTACCTCGCGGGCGACAACAACCCCGACGAACCGGGATGGTTCGTCCAGTGGCTTCAGGCGACCCGCGCGGTCTACGCCTACACCTTCGACGGCGCGTGGTTCGACATTGGCACGCCCGAGAGCTACCTCGAAACCGTCGCGTGGGCGCTCGACGGCGACTCGACTGTGGCGGCCGACGCCACGGTCGAGAACAGCGAAATCGGCAGCGGCGTCCACGTCATGGACGGCGCGGTAGTGAAAAACTCGACCGTCGAGCGTTCGGTCGTCTTCCCCGACGCCACCGTCGAGAACTGTACCGTGCGCGATTCGATTCTCGACGAGGCAGTCGACGTCGCCGGTCTCGATCTCACCGAGGCGCTCGTCGGCGCGCACACGAAGATCCCCGACCGGGACTGACCACAGACCTCTTTGGCACGGCCGCCCTCGCGCGGGTATGGCATCGCGTTCGACACAGTTCGTCGCCGGTATCGCCCTACTGATCGCCGTCTCCTTCGGCGTCCACTACGCGCTGTTCGGCGCGCTGCCGGTCGGCAAGCCGGCGCTGCTCGACGACGAGGAGTAGTCTCACCCGTCGCCGAGCCACGCATCACGGATTCGCAACCGACCCCGCACGCCGTCCCACTCGGTCTCGTAATCGAGTTCGATCGGTCGGGCCATATGCGGGCCGTCGGTCACCAGTGTCTCGAACCCTCCACCCTCGCCGAGGAGGTGGACACCGTACTTTTCGTGGAGGATTTCGAGGTCGTCGAAGGCATCGGCGTCGAGCCTGCGCCCGAGCCACGATTCGTCGAGACCCGCGGCCGCCACGGCGACGACGCGAATCTCGAAGCCGGCAGCGACCATCGCGTCGGCGAGTTTTCGGGGGTCGCGCTGCCAGAGCGGGGTGTACAGTTCGATTCCGAGGCGCTCGCACAGCGCTTCGATTCGCGTCTGCTGAAACTCGCTTTCGACCGCGCCCGCGACGACGCCCGTGAGACCGCCGTCGAGGTCGTCCGCGAGGTCCGCCAGCGCGCGTTCGAGCGGTTCGAGTTCGGCGTCGCCGCGCGCACCGGAGTCGAGTTCGTCGTGGCTCCCCGATTCGACCTCGTGGAGTTCGATACCGATGCTCGCGGCGGCGAGGCCGGCGAGGTCGGTCGCCGGGACGTGGTAAAGATGGGAGTCCTCTTCGGGATGCACAGTCAGGAGTCGCGCGACGGGGAGGCCGTCGTCGAGCGCGCGATAGAGCGCCCACGCCGAGTCTTTCCCGCCCGAAAAGAGGCTCACCCATCCTGCCATGAGTGTAGTATCGGGCCGACGAACAAACGCGCTGCGGTCGGGCCGCGCCGTCGTGGATCCGAACGTTCACGGCCCCGCGCGAGGTAGGTCGCGGCGATGAACGGACACCGCTCGGGCAAACGCCCGTGGCTCGCGGCGGCGCTGGCGCTGCTCTATCCCGGACTCGGTCACGCCTACCTGCGCGAGTGGCTGCGCGCGCTTACGTGGTTCGCGCTGACGTTCGCGACCGTTGCGCTGGCGCTGCCCCAATCGGCAGTCCCGGACTCCGGTGGCGTCAGTCTCGATGCGGTCATGAGCGCGACCCGGGCGCTCCCGACGGAGGCTTCGGTCGCCATCTTCGTCCTCCTCGTGCTCAACACGGTCGATGCCTACCGTCTCGCCCGGCAGGAGAGTCGACCCGAAGAGACGGTCGTCACCGACGGCGAGCGGCGCTGTCCGAACTGTGGCCGCGAGACCGACGCCGACCTCGAATTCTGTCAGTGGTGTACCGAACCGGTCGAGACCGGCGAGTGAGCGCGGGATAGAAGCACGTCGAGACCCGAAGAAGAGTATGGGCTATGCCTGTCCCGTCTGTGAGACGCCGCAGGCCGACGCGCAACATCTCGCGAACCACCTCGCGTTCACCGCGCTGCTCGGCGACGACGACCACGAGTCGTGGCTCGACGAGCACGCACCGGGCTGGGAGGAGTCGGGCGAGGACGATCTCGCCGAGCGGGTCGAAGAAGGGGCCTCGGAAGTCGAGTACCCACGGGTCTTCGAGGACACGACTGGCCACGACCACCGCCACGGCGACGAACCCAAACCCGGAGATCTCTTCGACGAGCGCCCGACGCGCGGGCCATCCAGGGAATCGCGTCTCGACGCCGAGACCGCCGCCGCAGTCGAGCAGGCCCGCGCGATGACGCAGGACGATGGTGACGAGGAAGCGAGCGACGAGGACGAAAACGGGTAACTGCTCGCCGGACGAAGCGAGCCTATGCACACGGATGGACGCTTTGCGCCGGCCACCGAGGAGGCAGCCCGCGAGCGCTACGCAACGCTCGGACCCACGGCACAGACCGTGGTCCGGGAGGTCGCAACGGCGATGGAGTTCGACAAGGACGAGTACGACGAGCGCGTGACGAGCACGGTCGTCGAGCGGGCGCGCAACGCACTGTTTGCCTCCGCGCTCGAAATCTCCATTGGTGAGCGCGAGGCGTTCGACGACTGGCGGGCCGCCCATCCCGACTACGAATGGCACATCATCGGCAACGAGAACGTTCCCCGCATGGCGTGGCACGCCGTCCCCTTCTCCGAACAGGCAGTCGCGGCGACCTTTGCAAACGAGGAGCGTGCGGCCGTCGAGACGCTGCGCCGACAGGCATTCGGGCGGCTCTACCGCGATCTCTTCGAGTGATCTTCAGCCGGGTAAGAAGACGTTGATGACGGCGACGACGATACCGGCAAGTCCCATGCGGATACCGGCGATATACCATTTCTGACGGGATATCGAGGCCATGTACGCCCCGAACGTGAACAGAACGCCGACCGCCATCGCGACCGAGGCGAGCGTCGCCTGCAACAGCGAGAGGACTGTGTCTTCGAGTAGAAACGGCAATAGAGGGACGACGAGACCGAGAAGCGGGCCGAGACCACTCATCAGCGCGTTCACCACTTGGTTGCTCATCTTCTCGCGTTCGACGCGGGTACCGCTCAAATCGGCGAGCATCGCGTCCTCGGTCTCCTGAATCTCGGCGCGCATCTCCGCACGTTCGATCTCCCAGACGCTCCACACTCCGGAGGTGGTGAGTCCAACCGCCGCGGCGAGTCCGAGACTCACGACGGTGAGTCCGTCGGAAATTCCCGAAAGGTACGCCCCGACGGTAACGCCGACGCCGGTGAGCGCGCCGTCGAAACCGTTCGAGACGAAGTAGCGGCGCGCGATCGGTCCGACCATGCCGGTGTCGACGCGGTCGGCCAGCGAATCGTCGTCGGCCATCAGTCCTGCGCCGTCGGGACGTCCTCGACGATGTACTCGCCACAGGCGACCTGATCGACCGAGTGGACCCGCGCGCCCGTGTCCTCGACGGTCGCGCTCACCGCCTCGAAGTCGATGGCCTCCCCCTCGATGGTGAACTTGATGTTGCGGACCTCCTCGTCCATCTCCAGGAGGGTGGCGTTGACGCCATCGACGCCGTCGAGGTCGGCGATCTCCTCGGCGACCGCGAGCATGGTCGGCTCGTGTGGCTTGAGCACGTCGATGACTAACTGACGAATGGTGGCCATATCGTGCCGAACGACGTCTAACGGTAAGGGTGTGTTGATGCCGTAGCAACCGTCGTTCGTCCACTCTTACAACCGGATTCGACGGCTGCTTACGAGGAGTCGTCCTCGTCCTCTACATCCCCAGAAGTCAGGGATTGCTGGTGTGCAAACGAAAACGACGACTACTCGTCGTCGTTTTCGTCAACGTCCTCGAAGTCCGCGTCGACGTACTCCTCGTCGTCGCCGTCCCCGTCAGCGCCACCCATGTCACCCATGCCACCGGGACCGCCCGCCGCGCCGGCCCCGCCCGCACCGCCGGCGGCCTGCTGGGCAGCCTCCTGCTGTTGGTACATCTGCTTGCCGATTTCTTGCAGTTCGGTCGAGAGGGTTTCGGTCGCATCCTGGAGTTCCTCGGTCGTCGCGTCCTCGTCTTCGAGGACCTCCTCGACGTCCTCGATAGCCGCTTCGATGTCGGCCCGGAGGTCGTCGTCGACCTGCTCTTCGTTCTCCTCGAGGAGCGTGTTCGCGCGCTGGACCGAACTCTCGGCCTCGTTGCGCGCCTCGATACGCTCGCGGCGCTGCTCGTCTTCCTCGGCGTACTGCTCGGCTTCGTCCTGCATGCGGTCGATCTCGTCGTCGGAGAGGCCCGCACCGCCCTCGATGGTGATCTCCTCTGAGTTGCCCGAGCCTTGGTCGTGGGCCTCGACGTTGACGATGCCGTTCTCGTCGATGTTGAACGTCACCTCGATCTGGGGTGTCCCCGCAGGAGCGGGCGGGATGCCCGACAGCTGAAACTCACCCAACAGTTCGTTCTCGTTGGCGATCTCGCGCTCGCCCTGGAACACGCGCACCTGGACCTGAGTCTGGTTCGCCGCGGCGGTGGTGAACACCTTCGACTCCTCGGTCGGGATCGTCGTGTTCTTCTCGATGAGCCGCTCGAAGAGGCCGCCCTTGACCTCGATACCTAGCGAGAGCGGCGTGACGTCGAGCAGTACGATGTCGTCGACGTCGCCCGAGAGCACGCCACCCTGGATGGCCGCCCCCAGTGCCACGGCCTCGTCGGGGTTGACGTTCTTCTGTGGGTCCTGACCGACGAGCTCGGAGACCTCCTCTTGGACTTGGGGCATCCTCGTCGACCCGCCCACGAGGATCACCTCGTCGATGTCGTCGGCGTCGTAGCCCGCGTCGTCGAGCGCCTGCTGGGTCGGGTCCACAGTTCTGTCGATGAGGTCCGAGGTGAGCGACTCGAACGTCGCTCGGGTGAGTTTCTCCTCCAGATGGACCGGCCCCGAATCAGTCGCCGTGATGAACGGAAGGTTGATCGTCGTCTCCTTTCGGTTGGAGAGTTCGATCTTGGCCTCCTCGGCAGCATCCTTGAGCCGCTGGAGCGCCTGGCGGTCCTCGCGGAGATCGAAGCCGTGGTCCGACTCGAACTGTTCGGCGAGCCAGTCGATGACGGCCTCGTCCCAGTCGTCGCCACCCAGGTCGTTGTCGCCGTTCGTGGCGACGACCTCGTAGACCCCACCACCCAGGTCGAGCACCGAGACGTCGAAGGTCCCCCCACCGAGGTCGTAGACCATCACGGTCTGGTCGGAGTCGTCGTCCAGCCCGTAGGCCATCGACGCCGCGGTCGGCTCGTTGATGATGCGCTCGACGTCGAAGCCGGCGATCTCGCCGGCGTCCTTCGTCGCCTGGCGCTGGCTGTCCGAGAAGTAGGCAGGGACGGTGATGACGGCTTTCTCGATCTCGTCGCCGAGATACTCCTCGGCGTCGCGCTTGATCTTGCCGAGGATGAGCGCCGAGATCTCCTCGGGTGTGTAGTCCTCGCCGTCGATCTCGACGGTGTGGTCCTCGCCGATGAACCGCTTGATCGATTCGACGGTTCGATCGGGGTTCTGGATGGCCTGGTTCTTCGCGGGTTTGCCTACCAGACGCTCGTCGTCGGTGAACGCCACCACGGAGGGTGTGGTGCGGTCGCCCTCGCCGTTCACGACGATTTCGGGGTCGCCACCTTCCATCACCGCAAAGGCCGAGTTCGTCGTCCCGAGGTCGATACCGAGAATCTTGTTGCTCGCCATTGTTGGCCTCCTCTATCGGTTTGGGCCGGTTAAAAGTTGCTAGATACGCCGACCGACCCCGACGAGCCATTGGCCTCCCGGGTTGCGGTTTTCGTTTCGTGCGAACGGTCCACCCACGGCGTATAAATCGGACCGCAACACGACCGCTCGTCGTTCCTTTCCGCCTCGAAAAGGACCAAATCGCTCGGTGCCCTCATTGGAGTATGGTCGTCGCCCTCGCAATGGACTGGCGCGAACTCCTCTTCGCCAGTTGGCCCGTGGACCTCGATACCGTCGCCTCCCACCTCCCCGACGCGCTCGCGGTCGATACCCACGACGGCAGCGCGTGGCTCTCGATCGTGCCGTTCACCAACGGCTCGGTCCGCCCGCGCGGCCTGCCCGCACGGATGGGAATGAATCTCCCCGAACTCAACCTCCGGACCTACGTCACCGCCGGCGACACGCCCAGCGTCTATTTCTTCAGCCTCGACGCCGAGGGTGTCCTCGGCGTACTCGGCGCACGGCTGTTCCATCATCTTCCCTATTACTACGCGCGCATGCGCCACGAGCGCGACGCGGACGGCCGTGTTCGCTTCGCGTCTCGGCGATACCATCCCGGGGCCAGACCCGTCCACTTCGCGGCGGGCTACGAACGGATGGGCGAGAAACTCGATCCCGATCCCGACTCGCTGGTGACCTTCCTCACCGAGCGCTACCGCTTTTACACCGAAGCCCCCGACGGCACGGTGCGTTACTCGAACGTGAACCACGACCGCTGGCCGCTCTACCGGACCAACGCGACGATAACCGAGAACACGCTGTTTCGAGCCAATGGCTTCGCCGACCCGTCGGGCGAGCCGATCTGTCATTACAGTCCCGGCGTGGAGATCGTCGCTTCGCCGAGTCGGACATGGGAGGCTACTCGCTGACGGTGACCTGCGCCGGGCGGAGCACCTTCTCGCCCATCTCGTAGCCCGGGCGGTAGAGTTCGGCCACGGTGTCGTCGGGTTGGTCGCTGTCGACGCGGAGCATCACCTCGTGGCGTTTTGGGTCGACGACGTCGCCCGTGTCGGGTTCGATGGCCGTAACGTTCTCCTCGTCGAGGATCCGGTCGAACTCCTCCAGCGTGCTCTCGACGCCCGGGCGGATGTCGGCGTCCTCGCCCTGTTCGAGCGCCCGCGAGAGGTTGTCACGCACGTCGAGCAGCCGGGAGACGAGGTCTTCGGTGGCGCGCTCGCGCAACTCCTCCTGTTGGCGCTCGGTGCGCTGTTTGTAGTTCTGGAAATCCGCCTGTTTGCGCTTCAGTTTCGATTCGAGGTCGTCGACCTTCCGAGCCTGCTCCTCGACGCTCCGCTCGGCACTCGCGGCGCGCTCGCGCAGCGTACGGATCTCGTCGGCGAGTTCGTCGGGAGGGGTCTCTTCGACGTGTGCTGTGAGGTTCTCGGACTCGTCGGTCACGGTATCGGCGTTCGTCCCGGTCTCGTCCTCGATCGGGATTTCCTCGGCCGATTCGTCGGCTCCGACGTCGTTGTCGCTCATGGTCGAACGGAGTCGATACACGGACAAAAGGATTCAGAAAGCCGACTGCGGGCCGTGCGTCAATCGAGGAAGCGATAGTACTGCTCGAAGACGTCCCTGTCGGAGACGAGTTGGATATGTTCTTGGTAGCCCGAGTTCTCGCTACGGACCACGTCGACCGACGCGGCCAGCGAATCGGGAAGCGCGGCGTACTCGTCGGGGGCGATGAGTTCGTCGGCGCTGCTCCAGAGCGCCAAGTAATCGACGCCCTCCGCGAGCGTGCCGTCGTTCAACTCCGTGAGAAAGTCACTGCCCGGGATCATGTCACGACCGCCGTCGGTCAGCGCCCCGAGGTAGGCGACGTAAGTGCCCTGATGGGGCGTCCCGAGCGTCACGAGGTCGTCGACGTACTGCGCGGCATCCAACTTCTCGATGGCCCACCGCGAGTCGAGCCCGCCCATCGAGTGCGCGACGACGTCGACCTCGCTTCCGTGCTCGTCGCCGATGGCCGCGAGACGGTCTGCGACCACCTCGGCGTACTCGGTGGGCGAATCGACGGTCGTCCCGGGGACGTCGCCGAGGTCGGCGCGGTGGACGTTCTCAGTGGTATAGCCCACCTCTCGAAAGTACGATTTGAGGACGTCCCACCACGGCGTGTCCTCGGTATCGGCATAACCGTTGACGAGCAACACGGGTTCGTCGCCCGGCGATCCGTCGTCGGCCGCGGCGGTACCCACGGTCGAGACGCCGAGTGCAGTAGCGGCCGCGACACCCACACCTTTGAGAACGGACCGCCGCGTGGTCGGTTCGGTAGCGTTCATTATCGAACGAATCGTCGGGCCGAACCACGCATACGTCTGCTTCCGGGTACCGCTGGGTGTTTTTATGCACGCCGATACCTCGATCCCGGAGCCCCACACGCCGGACCGACGCTCCGGCGGCACAGTGACCGTGCGGGCGGCGTGGTTTTACGAACACGAGGCGTAGCTTCCGTGTCATGAGTGAACAAGACAGGGATTGGGACGAGTTCGACCCGGAGGCGCGCGAGGAGCGCGAAATCGGCCGTGAGATGGTCTCGAAGAGCACGGGATTGGGATCGGTCGTCGCCCACTTCTATCGGGGCGAGATGAGCGTCGTCACGACGTGGCGAACCCGCCTCGACGAGACCATCAACTGGGCAGTGACGATCATCTCCGCAATCTTGATCTACGCCTTCTCGACGGACGGCAATCACGTGATCCTGCTCGCCGGCATGGTCGTCATCAGCATGTTCCTCGGCATCGAAGCCCGGCGCTATCAGGCCTACGACGTCTATCGTGCGCGGGCGCGACTGATGCAAGAGAACCTCTTTGCGAACACGCTCGACCCGTCACAGGGCGTCGAACACCGCGACTGGCGGCGCGAGCTCAGCGACGACTACCGGAATCCGACCATCAAGACACCCTACCTCGAAGCGCTCGGGCGGCGACTCCGCCGGATCTATCTCCCGCTGTTCGCGCTGATGCTCGCCGCGTGGCTGTTCAAGATCACGGCCTTCTCGGCCGGCCGATCGTGGCTCGATACGGCCGCCGTGGGAAGCGTACCCGGAACAGTCGTGTTCGGTGTCGTCGGCGTGTTCTACCTCGTCATGGTCGCCATCGCGTTCTGGCCGCGCGAGCGCCACTCGAAGGGCGAGTTCGGCGACGTCGAGCACGGCGAGTGGAAGAACACCGATTAACGCCTCGCGCCCGGAGGAAGGCCGTGGCGGACGTCACGCTCACCTTCGAGGACGGCACCATCCGCGTCGAGAGCGGCGCGGACCTCGACCTCCCCGTCGAGAGCGACCCGCGCTCGAAGACGGCCCGTGCGCCCGCCGTGCGTTACGCGGCGCTTGTCGACGCGCTCGACAATCACGATGTCGACTACGACGACCGCGTGCTCGACGCACCAGCGCTCGACGTGGCCTCGGACTACGAGCTTCGGGACTACCAACGGGAAGCGCTCGGTGCGTGGCGCGCGAACGACCATCGAGGAGTGCTCGAACTCCCCACCGGCAGCGGGAAGACCGTCATCGGTATCGAAGCCATCGAAACCCTCCGAACGACGGCGCTCGTCGTCGTTCCAACGATCGATCTGCTTGAGCAGTGGCGGCGCGAACTCGAAACCGAGTTCGGGGGTCCGATAGGTCAACTCGGCGGCGGCGAACAGCACGTCGAAGCGCTCACCGTTTCGACCTACGATTCGGCCTATCTGCGCGCCGAGGACATCGGCGACCGGTTCGGTCTCGTGGTGTTCGACGAGGTCCACCATCTTGGGGGGAGGGGCTACCGCGACATCGCCCGGCTACTCGCCGCGCCCGCCAGATTGGGCCTCACGGCAACCTTCGAGCGCTCCGACGGCGCACACGAAGTCATCGAAGAACTCTGTGGCCCGCTCGTCCACCGCATCGCGCCCGACGAACTCGCCGGGAACCATCTCGCGGCCTACGACATCAAGCGCCTCGACGTCTCGCTGACCGACGACGAACGCGCGGAGTACGACCGGCATCGAGAGACCTTCACGAACTACCTCGCTCGGTCGAACCTCGACATGAACAGTGGGGACGACTACCGAAAACTCGTCATGCGCTCGGGATCGGACCCGGAGGCCCGGAAAGCGCTGCTCGCCAACCAACGCGCCCGCGAGATAGCGTCGAACGCCGACGCCAAAATCGAAACGCTCGCCGACATCCTCGACCGCCACCGCGAGGACCGGCTCATCGTCTTCACCGCGCACAACGACCTCGTCTATCGCCTCTCCGAACGATTTCTCGTCCCCGCCATCACCCACCAGACGGGCGCGGACGAACGCCGCGAAATCCTCGAAAAGTTCCGTGCCGGCGAGTATTCGCGCGTCGTCACGGCGAACGTCCTCGACGAGGGCGTCGACGTGCCGGACGCAAACGTCGCGGTCGTTCTCTCGGGCAGCGGCTCCGAACGCGAGTTCACCCAGCGCCTCGGTCGGATTTTGCGCCCGAAGGAAGACGGCGGGCGGGCGCTGCTCTACGAGGTCGTCACCGAGGAGACCGCCGAGGAGCGCGTCGCCGAGCGGCGGCGGTGACGAGAGGGTTTAGAGGGCCGCCACCCAATCAGGACCGTGCTCACGAAGGACCTCCGCCGGGTGTCGCGGGCGGGCGGTGGCTACCACCCGCAGTTCACCGACAGGGAGGACCGCCCGCTCGCCGCACGGGTCATCGGGGTCTATCAGGGCCACGTCGGCTCCCCGAGGACGGACCTCGACGACGCGCTTGAAGACCTCGAACGCGAGGCCGACGATTTCAAACTCGTTCGCGGGTTCGCCAAACTCGTCGAGCGAGAAGCCACCTTCGAGACCCGTAGCGAACTGGTCCCCGAGCGCGCCCGCAGCGCCGCCTTCGCTGCCGCCGAATCGATCGGCGTCGTGACTGAAGCCGACCGCGAGCGGACGCTCTCGCGGGCCGCGGACCGACTCGACGCCACACCGAAAAGCGTCGCACGGTCGCTCTACGCCGACCTCGACGAACGGCAGGTTCTGGTGAGCCTCGACGTACCGTGGGACCCGGCCGAACTCTGCGCGCAGTACGACCTCTCGCTGGCCCAGACAGTGTTGTTCGACGCGACCGAGCTGCGGGTGCGGAGTTCGGACCCGAAAGCGCTCGTTTCGGCGATCAAACGCCTGCGATTGCTCTACGAGATCCGGAAGACCGACGCGGGTAGCTCCGGTGCACTCTCCGAGCGCGAGGTCCGCGTGACGGGTCCGGATAGTCTATTCCGCCGGACCAGACGCTACGGCACCCGGTTCGCCCGGCTGCTCAGAAGCGTCACGAAAGCGGGCGAGTGGGATCTCACGGCGACCATCGACGACCGCGGGACCGAGCGCGAACTCCGACTCACGCAGGCCGACCTCACACCCCCGGAAACCGAGCCGGTGGTCGAAGTCGACTACGACAGCGGCGTCGAGGCCGATTTCGCCGCGCGCTTCGCGGCGCTCGACCTCGACTGGAACCTCACCCGCGAACCCGAACCGCTCGAAACCGGCGCACGGGTCATGATTCCCGACTTTTCCTTCGAGTGGAAACACAGCAATTTTCGAGTGTTCTTCGAGATAATGGGCTTTTGGACGCCCGAGTACGTCGCAAAGAAACTCGCCCAGATCGAGGGGCTGGAGGACGTTTCGCTGCTGGTCGCCGTCGACGAATCGCTCGGCGTCGGCGAGCAGCTCGAAGCGCGCGACGCGCGCGCCATCCCCTACTCGAAAACCGTGCGGCTACGTGATGCCCGTGACGCGCTCCGGAAGTACGAAAACCAGTTGAACGCCGAGAGCGCGGCGACGCTGTCCGACGCACTCGTTCCTCAGGAGAGGGTGATTTCACTGACGGCGCTCGCCGCGAAACACGGCGTGAGCGAGCGCGCCATCGAGGGGAAGGAGTTCCCCGAGCACGAACTTGTCGGCCGGACGCTCGTCCGCCCCGCCGTCCTCTCGGCGCTCGAAGACGCCATCGAACCCGGGATGGCGCTTTCGGCGGTCGAAGAGCGACTCGCCGAGGTGGGTCTCGACGACGCGAGCGCGGTGCTCTCGCGGCTCGGCTATCGAGTGGAATGGGAGGGCCTGAGCGGCGGCACCGTTCGGGAGAAAGGGTGAGTTACGGCGACGCACTCGATTCGGCGGGGCGGATGTCGCGGTAGAAGGCGACCCCGTAAGTCATCGAGAACGCACCGACGACGCCGGTGAGTGCGACGAACACGACGGCAGCCACGATCGCCACGCCCGGCGAAAGCGTCGGCAGGCCACCGGCGGCCTGTGGAGCCTGAAACAGCGCGAACACCGCTCCGAAGATACCGAAGACGCTGCCGATGAGCGCGAGTACGAGCGTATAGCCGAGCGTGCTGAGTTTGTTGGCGCGGACCGCCCCGACGCTGCGCTTGAAGCCAGCGACGGCACCTACGTCGTCGAGCACGATCGCCTGTCCGAAGAACTGGATGAAAAAGAAGAGGAGGAAGTACAACACGAACGCGACCAGCACGACGCCGACGATGCCGAGGAACGCGGCTCCGCCGAGTGCATCGCCACCGGTAGCGAAGACGGCAAAGCCGCCAACGGCACCGATGGCGGCCAGCGCAACGACGTACACTATTCCCACAACCAGCAGGATGAAAAACGCGCCGAGCAACGAGACGTAGTTCGCCTTCCCGGCGCTCACGAACGTCCCGAGGCTCGTGGTCCCCTCGACCGCCTCGTTGCCCATCCCGATGATACCGCCGAAGAAGAACGGATAGAGAACGAGAAAGAGCAGCGAGAGCAGTCCGGACGCGACCACGATGGCGACCGAATCGACCGACTGGACGAGGAGCTGTGGTAGTTGGATGAGGCCGAGCACCAACGCGATGACGACGAGGATCGGGTTCCGTACCACCGCAGCGACCGTCTGCCGTCCTGCCGATATCGCACCCATACCAACGATACATTCAGACACGCCATAAATAGTTTATTGTCGACATCAAACCTCGACAGAGAGGCTCGCCAGTGCGGGCTGTATCACAGTCACTATCAGGTTCACGACCGGCGTTCGACCATGAACCCGTGGTTCACGCTCGTCGTCGCCGGGCTGTTCGAGGTAGGATGGGCCATCGGTCTCGAATACTCGCAGGGTCTCTCGAAGCTCCTGCCGAGCCTGCTCACCGTCGTCTCGCTCGTCGTCAGCATGGTGTTGCTGGCACAGGCGGTCCAATCGCTGCCCATCGGGACGGCCTACGCGGTCTGGACCGGCATCGGAGCCGTCGGCGCGGCGACTCTTGGGGTAGTCCTGTTCGACGAACCGTCGAGCGCCGCCCGCGTGGGGTTCATCTCACTTATCGTCGTTGGCGTCGTCGGATTGAACTTCACCCAGTGAGGTCGCGCCGACGACCCTTCGGCACCTGTGAGCGGAGTTCGCCGTCGATGAACAGCCCGACGCCGAGCGGTTCGCGCTCGCCGGCGATAGCGTGGGCGGCGACGAGATAGCCCCAGTCGCCGTCCCAGTCCACAGGCTGGTCCTCGCCGGCGACGAATCGCTGCGCCTCCTGCCGACCGAGTTCGACGACGTTTCTCCTCGCGTGCCGACCGAAACGCTGGACCGCGTCGGTGGTCGGTTTCCAGTGCTCTTGGCGCGTGCGAAGGAACATCATCCCGAGCGCCTCGATCTCGAGCGGCCCCGCCATCTCACCGCGAAACGCCCAGAGCTTCCCGCCACCCTTCTCCCAGAAGGAGTAGCCCTCGAAGGTTTCGGGAGCGATTCCGTAGCGCTCGTCCCAGAAATCGAGCACTTCCCGCCGGGTGGCTCGACCCTCGACGGTGCGTGCGTCGGCTGTCGCGGGCAGACGGTCGAACCGCGAGCCGTCGTTCGTTCCGTCGCTCATCCGCCGACCTCCACCTTCGCACAGAAGAAGCCACCCGTGTCGTTCAGATGGGGATAGATGCGTTTTGCCTTCCGCACGCTCTCGTCGAATTTCTTGCCCTGCCATTCGGTGATTCCGGGCCGAGTTTCGAGATCACAGGAAAAATCGACGAGTCGGCAGTCTTCGGCCGAAAGAACGCTGTCGAGGACGGCCTCGTTCTCCTCCGGTGCGAACGTGCAGGTCGAGTACACCACGACACCACCCCGACGGGTCGCCTGTACCGCCCGCCGGAGGATGGATTCTTGGATCGCGGCGACCGATTCGACGTAGGAGAGCGACCACTCGGCGAGCGCGTCCGGGTTCTTCCGGATCGTGCCCTCGCACGAACACGGCGCGTCGACGAGCGCGCGATCGAACGCGTCGAACGCGAACGGCTTGAGCGAGTAGTTCCGCCCGTCGCGGTTCGTCACCGCCATCGAGGTGACGCCGAGGCGCTCGGCGTTGAATCTGAGGGCAGAAAGCCGACCCAGGTTCCGGTCGTTCGCCACGACGAATGCCTTCTCGTCGGCGAGGGCAGCGAGTTGGGTCGCCTTCCCGCCGGGGGCGGCACAGGCCGCCCAGACGCGATCGCCGGGTTGGGGATCACAGACGAGCGCCGGCAGCGCCGAGACTTCCTCCTGGCCGTGGAGCCAGCCGTGATAGGCCCCCCACGTCCGGCCCGGACTGGCCGAATCGAGCCGGAGAAGGCTGGGATGCCACTCCGTGGGTTCGTAGCCCACGCCCTCCGCGTCGAGTGCGGCCATCGCCCGCTTGGGCGTCGCCTTGATCTCGTTCACCCGGACGACGGAGGGCAGCGGGCGCTCACAGGCCGCACGGAACGCCGCGAAATCGTCGACGAGCGGTTCGTATCGTTCGAGAACGTCCATTGGGAACCCATCCGTCCGGGGTCGCTTGTCGATTTCGGAGTTGGGAGGGTATTAAGTCGCTTCGGCGAGAATGCCACCACATGGCACACATCGACGTCGTGGCCGAGGACATCGCACTCGACGAACCGACGCTCGTCGAGGGGCTGCCGGGCGTCGGACTGGTGGGCAAGATCGTCGCCGACCACCTCGTCGATGCCTTCGACATGGATTACTACGCCGGCGTCCACTGCGATGGCGTCCCGGAAGTCGGCGTCTATCGCGGCGAACGCTCCGCCCTCAGACCGCCCGTCCGCCTCCACGCCGACGCCGAGCGCGATCTCCTCGTGCTCCAGAGCGACGTCCCGGTCTCACCGAACGAGGCGACCGGGTTCGCCGACTGCATCACCGGCTGGCTCGCCGACAACAACGTCACGCCGCTCTATCTCAGCGGCCTGCCCGACCAGTCCGACGAGGTGCCCGAAGTGTATGGCGTGTCGACCGGTGCTGGCAACGATCTCCTCGACGAGGCCGGCATCGTCCCACCCGCTGAGGGCGGTCTCGTGAGCGGCCCGACCGGCGCACTACTCTATCACGCCGAGCGAACGAACCTCACGAGCGTCGGTCTCATCGCCGAGACCAACCCACAGTTCCCCGACCCCGAGGCCGCCCGTGCGGTCCTCGAACACGGCATCGAACCGCTCACCGGCATCGGCATCGACACCTCCGATCTCGTCGAACAGGCCGAAGAGATCCAGGAGGCCCGCGAGCGCCTCGCCGAACGGATGCACCAGGCCGAAGACGAGAGTTCGCAGGCCGAACCGATGCGGATGTTCCAATAGTGCCTTTTTACTTCGTCGGGTGGCCTCCCTGTGGTCGGCCACCACTCTCTGCTCGCGGGCCGAAGGCCCGCTCGCACGGTACGAGGGACCGAAGATCCCTCGCTACTCGCAAAAAGCTACGCTAAAAACTCCCGCTCGCGCCTGCGGCGCTCGCGGTGAACCTCACTCACTCCGTTCGCGTGGACGCCTTCCGCAACCGCACAGTCCCACCTCAGCACCGCCGAAGCCCTCACTCGCTCACCCCGTTCGCTCGTTCGCCCTTCATCCACCAGGAACAGCCCCGCTACCGCACCGCAATCGCCGCCGGTCGGCGGCGTTTTCACGCCACATGTGCGAGGTTGAGTTATGGACACGCTGCGCGGACTCCTCGCGCGCAATCGCCGGGGCGAGGCAATCGTCCTCCACGACGCCACATCCGACCGCGAGTACGATGCCCGTCGACTCCTCACGAACGCCTGGAAGACGGGCAACTTCCTGCACCACTGCGGCGTCCGGGGCGGCCACACGGTCGCCGTCGTCGGGAAAACACCCGAGGCGCTCCTCGGCTTCCTCGGCGCGGCGTCGCTCGGAGCCATCACCCGCTTCGGCCCAGCCACCGCGACCGACGCCCGCGCAGTTATCGCACCGACCGGGAGCATCGAGGAGTTCGACCTCCCGCCGGGCGGCACGGCAATTGCCTACGGCGAACCCCCCGAGAGCGCCCACGTCGAACACTTCGAGCGCGACGTCTGGAGCGAGAACCCGACCCTCGCACCGGCACCGGTCGACCCCACCGATCCCATTCTCGCCGCCGATGGAGCGGAGTTCACGCATTCGGAAATGCTCAGTGCTGCCCAGGATGCCATCGAATCGGTCAGCATGAGAGAGGGCGAAACTATTGCCCTGCGCACATCGCTCTCTCGACCCGGGACCGTCGTGGCCGGTGTCGTCGCCCCGCTGCTCGTGAACGGAATCATCACGCTGCCGGATTCCGATACTGTGGCCGACATCGCGATCGCGAGCGGCGACGCGCCCGAGGCGCGTCTCGTGGACCCGGCAGCGATGCTCTGAAATTCCGCGAGCGCGATCCGAAAGAAAGCCATGTGAGGAGTCTGAGCATCGACCATGCCGGGAGCACGCATCGAGCAGGGCGAGCGGGTCACGCTGCGAACTGTCGAGCGCGCGGATAGCGAGTTCCTCCAGCGCGCCCACGCCGACCCGGAGATCCGCTACCCGCTCGGCACTGTGACGCACATGAACAGCAACCAGATGGACGACCACTTCGAGGAGTTCATCGAGGACGAGGGCAACGTCAGCTTCCTCGTCTGTCTCGGGAGTGCCGGTCCGGGCCATCCCGACGAAGGGGAGATCGAGGCGATCGGCGTCGTCAACGTGACACACGTCGATTGGGACCGACCCAGTCTGGCCTACTGGCTCGTACCGGACCACCACGGCGAGGGCTACGGGAAAGAAGCGGCCTCGCTCGTCGTCGAGTACGTCTTTCGCACCTTCGATGTCCACGGTATCGGCGCACACGCCTTCGACTACAACGCGGCCTCGCGCGGCTTGCTCGAATCGCTCGGATTCACCCAGGAAGGCCGTGCGCGCGAAGCGAGATTTATCGACGGCGAATACCGCGATGCGGTGCAGTACGGACTGTTGCGCCGCGAGTGGCGCGGGCGTGAGGAGAACGAGTGAGTCAGGAGGTGGCTTCGGCCGTGTCGCCGATCTTCATCCCCGAGAGCTTCTCGACGATGCTGTCGACCTTCCCGTCGAGGTCGTCGACGAACTCCTGGGTGCGGTCGGTCGTGATGGCTCCCTGGCTCGATGGTTCGATCAGGCTTTCCTCTTCGAGCACGCGCAGCGAGTAGCGCACCTTGTGATGGGGGTAGCCCGTCTCGTTCGACATCTTCACGATCCCGATCGGCTCGCTCTCGATGACCATCCGCAGCACCTGCAGATGGCGTTCCAGCATATCGACTTCCTTCTCCAATCGATCTATCATGGCATTTGTTAACTCGTGGGTGCGGGGTTTAAACGTTACTGCTCCGAGATAGCGGCCGCGCCTGCCGGTAGATCGAGTCCGACCGCTGTCGTGGTCGCAGCAGCACCGTTCGACTCCCGCTCCGCTCGGTTCGATGTGGGTGTGCGTGTCACATATACTTTCTGGCCTCGGGCGTCAGACGACAGAGAATACCAATTGATGGTGATAGATGTCGTTAGCGTGGGGCTGGCACATCGAAATCGGTTTACCCGGAAGGTCGGAAGCCCAGTATATGACTGTCACCATCGTCGGCGCACAGCTCGGCGACGAGGGCAAGGGCGGGATGGCCGACCGCTGGAGCGAATCAGCTGAGGTCGTCTGTCGGTACCAGGGCGGCGACAACGCCGGCCACACCGTCGTCCACGGCGGCGAGGAGTACAAACTCTCGCTGGTGCCGAGCGGGGCCATCCGCGGGAAAGTCAACGTACTGGGCAACGGCTGCGTCGTCAACCCGAAAACCCTTTTCGAGGAACTCGACGCGCTCGCCGACCGTGGCATCGATCCCGACGTCAGAGTCGCCCGCCGCGCGCACGTCATCTTTCCCTATCATCGCGTGCTCGACGGCATCGAGGAAGAGGTGAAGAGCGAGAGCGACTTCGACGTCGCCACCACCGGCCGCGGCATCGGCCCGACCTACGAGGACAAGGCCGGCCGGCGCGGCATCCGTATCGGCGACCTCCTGAACGAAGACGTGCTCCGCGAACGGCTCGAATACGTCGTCCCACAGAAACGCGCGCTCGCCGAGGAGGTCTTCGGCGTCGAAACGGGCGAGGCGTTCGACGTGGACGCGCTCTACGAGCAGTACTCGAAGTTCGGCGAGCGACTCGCGGCGGAGGACATGACCGTCGACGCCGGAACCTTCCTCGCCGATCGCATCGACGACGGCGAGGAGGTGCTCTTCGAGGGCGCACAGGGCACGATTTTGGACATCGACCACGGCAACTACCCCTACGTCACCTCCTCGAACCCCACCGCGAGCGGGGCGGCCGTCGGCACGGGACTCGGACCGGGAATCGTCGGCGACGGCGAGATCGTCGGCATCGCCAAGGCCTACCTCTCGCGGGTCGGTACGGGTCCCCTCCCCACCGAACTCGGTGGCGTGGTCGGCCAGACACCCGACTACGACGAGGACACCGAACGTGGCGACGAGGCGCTCGCCACGGAGCTCCGCGAGGCCGGCGGTGAATATGGAACTGTCACGGGCCGACCGCGACGCATCGGCTGGCTCGACCTGCCGATGCTCCGCCACGCGACGCGCGCAAACGGATTCACGGGACTCGTCGTCAATCACATCGACACGCTCGCTGGTCTCGACGAGGTTCGAGTGGGCCACTCCTACACGCTCGATGGCGAGGAACGATTCACTTTGCCGGCGACGACCGAGCGCTGGGCCGACTGCGAGGCGAACCTCGAACGGTTCGACGGCTGGGCCGACGCCGACTGGGACGCGATCGCCGACGAGGGCTACGACGCGCTTCCGGAGAACGCACGCACCTATCTGGATTACATCAGCGAGGAACTCGACGTCCCGATCTACGCCGTCGGCGTCGGACCGGGCCGTGAGCAGACGGTGGTGTGTGAGGACCCGTTCGCGTAGTCGACACCGCACAGCACCGCCGAAGCCCTCGGCCGTGGTTCGAGAGAGCTTCGCTCTCTCGTCATCACGAAAGGCGCGAAGCGCCTTTCGAATGACTTCACGGCCTCGCCCTTCATCCGCCAGGACCGCACAGTTCAGCAACCACACAACACCGCAGCCGCGGCCGCGCTGCGGCCGCTCCACACCGCCCGCGACCGCCCTGCCGCTGGGCGAGCGCCACGCTTTTATCACCGCCGGTCGTCGTTTTGCGCATGAATTGGGGCGAGCGACGATGAAGGAGTCACTGATGGACATCATCCGGTGTCCGATGGACAAGCAGGAACTCGAACTCGACGTCATCCAACGGACCGACGACGAGGTGCTCGAAGGCCGCCTCGTCTGTACGGAGTGTGGCGAGGAGTACCCCATCGAGGAGGGGATTCCGAACCTGCTCCCGCCGGACATGCGCGAGGACGCCCCGGCCTGAGCATGGCGGAATCCGTCTCCGGAACGCTCGCCGTCCACCTCAATCGTGCGGACCTCCACTCGGTCGAACTGCCCGACTCGTTCGCGAGTTCGGACTCATTCGTCGTCGAACTCGACAACCACGGCGAGGCGACCCACGTCCACCTCCGCCTCGACGACGCGCTCTCGGAGATCGCTGCGATCCCGACGAGCAACCACTACGTCCGCCCCGGCGCGACGGTGCGCGTCCCGGTACGAGTCCACGAGAGCGGTCCCGTGACGGGCGTTCTCACGGTCGCCACCGCCTACGGCAGCCAGTCAGAGGAGGTCGAGATCACCGTCGAGCCGACGGCGGGCAAACGCCGCGTCGACATCGACGAATCGCTCATCGAGCGCTCGGACGACAACGTCGGGTCGGGACGGACATCGACACAGCCGACGCGAACAACGGGGACGCCGGGCAGTCTCGATAGGTCCACGCTGCTCGGGGCCACGGCGCTGATCGTTCTGGTAGGCATCGCGCTGCTGTTCGTCGAGGGTGTCGCGCTCTACGTTGGCGCGCTCGCGGTGCTCGTCGGACTCGTCGTCGCCGGCTACCTCCTGCTCTACTGACTCTTCTCGCGTAGACTCTCGAACTCCCCCTCGGCCAGCCGTTTCGCCCGGAGATAGCGCGCCCGATACCGGTTCGCGCCGTCGCCGACGTCGGCCTCGCGGATCTCGTCGACACGTCCATCCGCGACCGCATCGACCAGTTCGCCCAACTGCGAGCGCTCGCTCGGCGTGAGTTCGAGTTCGTAGGTTCGGGTCTCTTCGCTTTCGAGGATGGCGAACTGTCTGGCGGCCGCGACGACGAGCGAGCACGGCTCTCGACACGGGAATTCGCCGTCCCCGCGAGGCACGTCGAGAGTCGTCTCACTGTCCTCGTCCCACTCGCGGCGCTTGAGACATTGTGAATCGACACAGCAGGTTTCGGCCAGCCGCTCGACGCCGTCGACGTCGAGGTCGTCGACCACGTCGTAGATTCCGGTCTGGCGCTCGGCGGTCTCGCGGAAGTGAGTGACGTCGAGGTCGCTCTGCCGCTCACGATACCAGTTGGCGACCGTCGCCGGGTAGAAAAATTCCACCGTTCGAACGAGGTCGCGTCCGTCGAGGTCGGGGAAGCGCCAGCCCTCTCGAAGGGTGGGCGCGGTCTTCAGCGGGCGATACTCACCAGTATCATCGAGCGTGGCGATGTCGCGTGCCTCGCGCGGGTCGTGATAGCTGTCGAGGTTCTCGACGTCGGCGTCGGCCGTATGACGGAGCTCGTAGCTGCGCTCGCCGTCGGTGCCGAGCGTCGCAGTGACGAGCAGCTGTCCCCACTCGCGCGTGAGCCCGTCGACGAGTGTCTCGTAGCGCTCGCGCACGCCGAGTTCGCTCGCGTGTTCGATCCACCGGAGAAACGCCCCGTTCGTCTCGCTCGTGTCGCGCCAGTAGTGCCAGTTCGAGACGAACCACGGGTTCTCGGTCGCGAGCGCGTCGAATTCGGTCTCGGTCAGGCTTTCGTGGTGCACCTCCGGTGTCGCAAAGGTGTAGCCAGCGTCGTCCCGCGACGCCGACAGTCCATCACAGGTCACGCCGTCGGCCGTGGCCTCGCGGAGCGCCCGTAGTTGAGAGTCGTTCATCAATCACCGGCCGCCGGCGTGGCGGTCCGTTTGCGGACGATGTCGAGCGCCTCGTCGACGTCCGCACCGGCGTCGGCGGCGCGTTCGAGCAACACGTCGGCCATGAGTGGTTCGGTCCCGACCGCGCCAGCGTACCAGATGCGGTGGCCTCCGACCTCGGTGGGGACCTCGTAGCCCTCGCGGTAGTCGTCGGTCAGCCCCATGTCCTCGGGGATGTCCTCCTGGGTGTGATAGCCGTCGGCGACGAACAGCGGCACGACGACGACGTCCTCGCTCTCGAAGTAGTCGGTCACGTCGTCAACTTCGGGTTCTTCGTCCATGAACAGCGCATTGACCTCGTCGAATCTGTTCATCTCGCGGACGCGCTCGGCGTGATACTCGATCGCCTTCGCGGAGTTCTCGTTGCGATTCGTGCCGTGGCCGACGACCGCGAGACCGAACCCCTCGCCCACGTCCGGGTCTTCGGTTACTGACTCGGCGCGCTGGACGATAACGTCGGACATTGCGGGATGGGTGCCGACCGGGCCGCAGTAGTGGACGGTCTTGTCGACGTCGGCGGCCGTGAGGGTGGCGGTGTCGGCGTCAGTCCCGTCGGAGTCCCACAGCGACACGTCCCAGTCTTCGAGACGGAGTTCACGCGGGATGACCTCCTCGGTGAAATAGCCCTCGCTCACGAACAGCGGCACGACGTACACCTCCTCGCTCTCGACGGTTCTGAGAACCTCCCGGAAGGAGGGCTCCTCCTTCCAGAACGCCTCGCGTACCTCGTCGAAGGCCCCCGCCGCGCGCACGGTGTCGGCGTGGGCGAACGTCGGGTCGTGCGAGCCGGGGTTCAGGTGCGAGCCGTGGGCGACGATGACCAGTGCCGGCATACCGAAACCGACGGGTGCAACCGGTTTAGTGGCTTCGCCTCCCCGCTCCCGCCACATTGAGATCGACGAACAGGGCGGTCGCGGCCGGCGCGCGGAAGTGCCGAAGGCACGACTCGCGCGAGGGATGAGCGAGTGAGTGAAGCGAACGAGCGAATCGGTTGGGGAGGTATGTGGGTGGTGGAGATGCGGTTGCGGCCTCTCATTTGCGCCAGGATTCACGGTCTCGGCGTGGGCAGGTTGTTCGTGATTTCGGTTCGCTGTTCTTTTCGTTGCCGGTCATTCATTCCGATGCATGACTCTCGCCGCCGACACCAGGAGCGCAGTGCGCCGAAATCCGTTCGTGTTCGAGGCGCTCCGGACGGGCGTGCTCAACTACACCGCTGCCGCACGATATCTCGACGTCGGCGATCTCGATCCGGTGGCCGCTGCGCTGCGGCGCTACGCCGACGAACTGCCCGATTACGAGTCCGATTCGCGCGACGCCCGCGTGACGATGCAGAGCGATCTCGGTGCGGTAGAGGTGGCCGAAATAGAAGACGAAAACGAGGCGCTGCTCGCGGTCGGCGGCCGTGCGCTCGTACCCGATGCGGGATCGCTGACGGGCGTGCTCGCCACTGGCGCGGTCGATGCCCGAGCGCTCGCGCACGTCCTCGATCGGCTGGCTATCGAGAGGACCGACGTGGCGGCTGCGGGCGTCGCTGGCGACACGCTCGTCGTCGCCGTGGGTCGGCGGGCGGGTCCCGACGCGGTACGAACCGTTGAGGACGCGCTCGACTCCGTGCCGACGACTCCGACGGATTGAAGCGCTGGCCCGCGTAGATGGGACGATGACGCTGCGCGTGGAGAACACCCTCACCGGCGAGCGCGAACCGTTCGAGCCACAGGACCCCGATTCCGTACTCCTCTATTACTGTGGCCTGACGGTCTCGGACCGCGCTCACCTCGGCCACGCGCGCACCTGGGTCCACGTCGACGTGATGCACCGCTGGCTCGAACATTTGGGGTACGACGTGCGCCACGTCGAGAATTTCACTGATATAAACGAGAAGATCGTCGCCCGGGTTGGAGAGAACGACCTCGGCGACTCCGAGAGCGCGGTCGCGCGCGGGTTCATCGAGAAGACGCTCGACGACATGCGTGCGCTCAATCTGAAGCGCGCGACGGTCTACCCGCGCGTCTCCGAGCACGTCCCCGAGATCGTCGCCCTCGTCGAGCGACTCGTGGAGGGTGGCCACGCCTACGAGTCGAACGGCTCCGTGTATTTCGACGTGGGAAGTTTCGAATCGTATGGCGAACTCTCGAACCAGCGTCTCGACGAGATCGAAGCGCAGGGCGACCCCGACGAGCGAAGCGAGAAGCGCCATCCGGCCGATTTCGCGCTCTGGAAGGCCGGCGGCGTCTCACCCGAAGCCGTCGCCGAGCATCGCCACGACGAGAGTGTCGAGCCATCGTCCGGTCAGACCTGGGAGTCGCCGTGGGGCGAGGGCCGGCCGGGTTGGCACATCGAGTGCTCGGCGATGAGCATGGCCCATCTCGACGAGACGATCGACATCCACGTCGGTGGGCGCGACCTCGTTTTTCCCCACCACGAGAACGAGCGCGCCCAGAGCGAGGCCGCGACGGGCGAGGAGTTCAGCAAATACTGGCTCCACGCCGACCTCTTCGCGATGGACGACGAGAAGATGAGTTCGAGCCTCGGCAACTTCATCACCGTCGACGAGGCGCTCGCCGACTACGGCCTGAACGCGATCCGCACATTCCTCCTCTCTGGCACCTACAACAGCACCCAGACCTACAGCGAATCGGCCATCGAGGAGGCCGTCGAACGCGCCGAACGGCTCGAACGCACTCACGAGCGGGCGGTCGCGGCGCTCGACGGGCCCGACAGCCGAACGAAAGCCACTGACGAGCGACTGCGCGAGGCCGTCGACGACACGCGCGAGGCGTTCACGACCGCGATGAACGACGACTTCAACACGAGGGGCGCGCTCGCGGCGCTGCTCGAACTCTCGACGGTCGTCAATTCGCGGCTCGACGCCGAGGAAAGACACGACTATCAGGGACTGAAGCGGGCGGTCGAGACGTTCGAGGAGCTCGGCGAGGGCGTACTCGGCCTGAGTTTCGGGGACGACACAACGGGCGAGGCCGGCGTGGCCGACGAACTGGTCGAACTCCTGCTCGACGTGCGCGAGTCGGCCCGTGAGGCGGGCGACTACGACCGTGCCGACGAGTTACGGGCCGAGTTGGAGGGACTCGGCGTCGAGATCCAGGACACCGACGACGGCCCGACCTACCGGCTGGAGGCTGGCCGATGAAATCCGGCGAGCATTTCCTGCTCAGCATCCCCGTCGTCGGATGGGTGCTCGCGCGCTCCGACGAGCGCTCGCCCCGCCGGCTGGCGGTGCTCGCAGCGTATGGAGTGGGACTTGGCGTGCTCATCGACCTCGATCACTTCGTGCTCGCACGACTGCGCGTCGGCGACTGGCACCATCTTGTCGACTGTCTCCGGAACCCAAAGCGCGTGTTCTTCGACCAGAAGAACCTCTTTGCGGGCACGGGCGGGATGGCCAGTCTGCGGATTCTAAGCCACGTCCTCCTCGGCGGCGTGCTGGTCGCACTCGCCCGACGAGTGAGCCGTCCGCTCGGAGCGCTCACCGGATCCGTCCTCTACACGCACGTGCTCGCGGACCTGCTGCGCGACAACGACGTCGTCTGATCAGTCGCCGAGCACGTCGATACAGGCCACGCGGTCGTCGTCGAGACGCATTATCGTCACGCCCATCGTGTTTCGGCCCACCGTCGAGATGTCACCGACGCGCGTGCGGATTATCTGGCCGCCCTCGCTCATCACCACGAGATCGTCGTCGGCAGTCGCGCTCTCGATGGCCGTCACGCGACCGTTTCGCTCGCCCGTCTTGATGTCTTTGAGACCTTTGCCGTAGCGTGACTGGGTTCGGTACTCGCTCATGGGCGTGCGCTTGCCGTAGCCGTTCTCGGTCACGGTGAGCAGGTCCGCACCATCGCGGGCGGCGACGACCCCCGCGACCGCGTCCTCGCTTTCGAGTTTGATGGCGTTCACACCACGAGCACTCCGGCCCATCTCCCGGGCTTCCTCCTTCGGGAAGCGAATCGCCATCCCCTGCTCGGTGCCGATGAGCAGGTCGCCGCCGTCGTCGGTGACCGTGACGTCGACGAGTTCGTCTCCCTCTTCGAGTCGGGTGGCGATCAGCCCACCGGAATGGATGTTGGCGAACGCACTCGCACAGGTACGTTTGACGTAGCCCTCGCGCGTGACCATCGTGAGACACTCCTCCTCGCAGAGGTCGTCGGTCGCCACGACTGCCGTAATGTTCTCGCCGTCGTCGAGGTTCACGAGATTCACCGCCGACTTCCCGCGGGCGGTCCGGCCCATCTCGGGCACCTCGTAGACCTTCAGGCGGTGGACGTAGCCCCGGTTGGTGAACGAGAGGAGATAGTCGTGGGTGTTCGCCCGGAAGACCGCCGAAACGCGGTCGCCATCCTTGAGTTTCGTCCCGATGATGCCCTTCCCGCCGCGGCCCTGCGGGTCGAAGTTCGCCGCGGGCATCCGCTTGATGTAGTCGTTTTCGGTCATCACGACGATCACCTCCTCGTCGGGGATGAGGTCCTCGCGCGTGACGGTGCCGTAGTCCTCGACGATGTTCGTGCGGCGGTCGTCTGCGTACTCGTCCTTGATCTCCTGGAGTTCCTCCTCGATGACCCGATTCAGTTCGGATTCGCTACCGAGGATGGTTTCGAGGCGCTCGATTTCGTCCTCGACGTTCCGATACTCGGCTTCGATCTCCTCGGCTTCGAGTGCCGTCAAACTCCCGAGTTGCATCCGCACGATGTGGTCGGCCTGCCGTTCGGAGAAGTCGTAGACTTCCCTGAGATCGCTCTTGGCCGCGTCACGGTCGTCGGCCTCGCGGATCAGTTCGACGACGTCCTCGGCGTTTTCGAGCGCCGTCAGCCGCCCGGAGAGGATATGGGCGCGCTCCTCGGCCTCGTCGAGGTCGTGCTGGGAGCGCCGACGGACGACCTCGCGGCGGTGGTCGAGGTAGTGCGAGAGCAGTTCTTTGAGGTCGAGCACCTGCGGTTCGCCGTCGACCAGCGCGAGGTTGATCACTCCGAAGGTCTTTTCGAGGCAGTGTTCGAGCAGCTGGTTCTCGACCACGTCGACGAGCGCGCCCTGCTTGAGTTCGATGACGATACGGATGCCGTCCCGATCGGACTCGTCGCGGAGGTCGCTCACGCCGTCGAGCGTGCCGTCGTTGACGAGGTCGGCGATGTGCTCGACGAGTTTGGCCTTGTTCTGCTGGTAGGGCAGTTCGCTGACGACGATGCGCTCGCGATTGCCCATCTCCTCGATCTCGTAGCTCGCGCGCATCCGAACCCGACCGCGACCGGTGGTATAGGCAGAATGAATGGCCTCGCGCCCGACGATTTCGGCTCCGGTCGGGAAATCCGGTCCCTTCACGTGTTCCATCAGGTCCCCCACTGCGCACTCGGGGTTCTCGATGAGGTGGATCGTGGCGTCGATGACCTCGCCCAGATTGTGCGGGGGCACGTTCGTACTCATCCCGACCGCGATGCCAGACGAACCGTTGACGAGCAGGTTCGGGAAGGCCGACGGGAGGACGTCGGGTTCGGTGAGGCGGTCGTCGTAGTTCGACGTGAAATCGACGGTGTCCTTCTCGATGTCCGAGAGCAGTTCCTCGGCGATGGGACTCATCCGGGCCTCGGTGTAACGCATCGCGGCGGGTGGGTCGCCGTCCACGGAGCCGAAATTGCCCTGTCCATCCACGAGCGGCGCGCGCATCGAGAAGTCCTGTGCCAGTCTGGCGAGCGCGTCGTAGATGGCCGAGTCGCCGTGGGGGTGGTAGTCGCCCATCGTGTCGCCAACCACCGAGGAGGATTTCCGGTGGCCCGCCCTGCTGGTGACGCCCTCCTCGTGCATGGCGTAGAGGATGCGCCGGTGGACGGGCTTGAGGCCGTCGCGGACGTCGGGCAGCGCGCGCCCGGCGATGACGCTCATCGCGTAGTCGATATACGACTGTTCCATCTCGTCTTCGATGCGGACCGAATCGACGTTCGCGGCCGCGTTCGGTCCGGGTTGAGGGGTGTCTGAACTCATGTATCAGTTGTAGTGGCTATCGAAACGGGGTTACAGCGCGGCGGCCGCGCTGTGGCGGTACGGTTGCGGGGCGGTACGGAGGCTGCTGTCCCTGGCGGATGAAGGGCGAGGCTCCGAGCGTAGCGAGGAGCCGAGGGCTTCGGCGGTGCTGTGTGGGACGGTACAGTCCTGGTGGACATGAAAAGGGCGAGCGACCGAAGGGAGCGAGGGCTTTCTCATATATCGACCCAGTCGGCGTCGGTCGCGTGGCTCTTGATGAACTCCCGACGGGGTTCGACGGCGTCGCCCATCAACACGGAGAACATCTTGTCCGCGGCGGCGGCGTCTTCGAGGGTGATCTGCTTCAGGATCCGGTTTTCGGGGTTCATCGTCGTCTCCCAGAGCTGGTCGGGGTTCATCTCGCCGAGTCCCTTGAACCGCTGGACCTGATCGGGCGTGCCGCCACACTGCTCTTCGACGATGCGGTCGCGTTCGGCCTCGGTCATCGCGTCGTAGGTCTCGCCGCCGTTACGGATGCGGTAGAGCGGTGGCTGGGCGGCGTACACGTATCCAGCCTCGATGAGCGGCGTGAGATGCCGATAGAGCAGCGTGAGATACAGCGTGCGGATGTGCGCGCCGTCCACGTCGGCGTCGGTCATGATGATGATCTTGTGGTATCTGGCCTCCTCGATGTCGAACTCCTCGCCGACGCCCGCGCCGATGGCGGTGATGAGATTTCGTATTTTCTCGTTTTCGAGGATGCGGTCGAGGCGGTGTTTCTCGACGTTGAGCACTTTGCCGAACAGGGGAAGGATTGCCTGAAACTCGCGGTCGCGGCCCTGTTTGGCACTCCCGCCCGCCGAGTCGCCCTCGACGATGAACAGTTCCGAGTCCTTCGGATCGCGGCTCTGGCAGTCGGCGAGTTTGCCGGGGAGGGCCGTCGATTCGAGCGCCGATTTCCGCCGGGTGAGCTCCTCGGCCTTCTTCGCGGCGCGGCGGGCTTTGGCGGCCTCGACGGCCTTGCCGATGACCGCCGTCGCGGTGTCGGGATGTTCCTCGAAGTAGGTGTTCAACTGCTCGTGGACGGCGCTCTCGACGATACCGCGTACCTCGCCGTTGCCGAGTTTGGTCTTGGTCTGGCCCTCGAACTGCGGGTCGGGGTGTTTGACCGAAATCACGGCCGTCAGCCCTTCGCGGATGTCGCTACCCTTCAGGTTCTCGTCGTCGAGCGGCTTCAGTAACCCATTTTCGCTCGCGTAGTCGTTGACGACCCGCGTCAGGGCGGTCTTGAAGCCGGTGAGGTGCGTGCCGCCCTCACGGGTGTTGATGTTGTTGGCGAAGGCGTGGATCGACCCCTGGAGTTCGTCGGTGGCCTGCATGGCCACCTCGACGCTGACCTCGCCGTCCTCGACTGCGGCGTCGTCGTCGAAGTAGATGACGTCCTCGTGGAGGGCGCTTTTCGACTCGTTGAGGTAGACGACGAACTCGCGGATGCCGCCGTCGTAGCGAAAGCGCTCGCGGCTGCCGTCGCGTTCGTCTTCGAGTTCGATCTCGACGCCCGAATTGAGGAAGGCCAACTCACGAAGGCGGTTGGCGAGCGTCGAGGTGGTGAACGCCGTGGTGGTGAAGACCTTCTCGTCGGGCCAGAACTGGAGGGTGGTTCCCGTTTCTTCGTCATCACGGAGGTCTCGAACCCGCTCGATGTCGCCCTCGGGTTCGCCGTGGTCGAACCGCTGGACCCACTTCGCCCCGTCGCGTTTGACGGTGACTTCGACCCACTTCGAGAGCGCGTTCACCACCGAGATGCCGACGCCGTGGAGCCCCCCCGAGACTTGGTAGGACTCCTTGTCGAACTTCCCGCCGGCGTGGAGGACGGTCATGATAACTTCGAGGGCGGACTTGCCGTCCTCGTGTTCGTCGACCGGGATCCCCCGGCCGTCGTCGGTCACGCTCACCGAGGGGTGCTCGCCGTCGTGAATCGTGACCGTAATCGAATCGCAGTGGCCGGCAAGCGCCTCGTCGATGGCGTTGTCGACGACCTCGTACACGAGATGGTGGAGACCACGAGCGTCCGTCGAGCCGATATACATCGCCGGGCGCTTCCGGACGGCCTGTAATCCTTCGAGAACTTGAATCTGTCCGGCTCCGTACTCGTCTTGGGGCATATAAGCTATCTATCGCTAGCGGTCCTGTCGGCATAAGTCTCCCGCACGCGCGCGTCAGACGGTGGCGAACTCGGCCGATTTCGCGGCAATCGCGGCCCGAATCCCGGGTCTTCGTTCCCCGCCACCGCGATATCGACTCCACTTCCACCCTACTACCGTATTCGTTTTAACCGTCGCTTGAATATCCCGGGTAATGCCATCCCTCCAATCGACGCTCGACGACGAGGGGGTCGCCGACGAGCTGGCGGCGGGCCAGCGGGCGATCTCCATCGCCGAGTTCTTCGAGAAGAACAAGCACATGCTCGGGTTCGACAGCGGGGCCCGGGGACTCGTTACTGCGGTGAAAGAGGCCGTCGACAACGCACTCGACGCGACCGAGGAAGCGGGCCATCTCCCCGACATCTACATCGAAATCGAGGAGGTGGGCGACTATTATCGGCTCGTCGTCGAGGACAACGGTCCCGGCATCACGAGCGAGGAACTCCCGAAGGTCTTCGGCAAACTCCTCTATGGCTCCCGATTCCACAAGCGCGAACAGGCCCGCGGCCAGCAGGGTATCGGCATCTCGGCGGCGGTGCTCTACTCACAGCTTACCAGTGGGAAGCCGGCCAAAATCACGAGCCGCACGCAGGGCGGTGAGGCGAAATACTTCGAGCTCATCATCGACACCGATTCGAACGAACCCGAGGTCTCCGTCGACGAGACGACCACGTGGGACCGTCCGCACGGTACCCGCATCGAGTTGGAGATGGAGGCGAACATGCGCGCACGCAGTCAACTCAGGGACTACGTGAAACACACGGCCGTGGTGAACCCCCACGCCCGCATCGAACTCCGCGAGCCGAACGGCGAGTTCAAGGCCGAGCGCGCGACCGACCAGCTCCCCGCCGAGACCGAGGAGATCAGACCCCACCCTCACGGCGTCGAACTCGGGACCTTACTGAAGATGCTCGACGGGACCGATTCGTACAGCATCTCGGGATTCCTCCAAGGGGAGTTCACCCGCGTCGGCAAGACGACGGCGGCCAACGTCGGCGAGGCGTTCACCGACCGCCACTACGGCCGCGAGATGGCGTGGCGAACGCCGACCGACACGAACGCGCTCGAAGAGGCCGTCGCGGAGGCGGTGGTGAACAAAGGGAAGGAGCCGACCGACGAGTTCGCACGCCGGGTCGCCGACGCCATCGTCGAGCACGACCGGCTGGCCCACCACGAACTCGCCACACTCGTCGAGCGCGCCGCCGGGGCGACGACCGACGAGATGGGAACGACGTTCGGCGACACCGTACAGGAGAAAGCCGTCGCGGCGGCGTGGGAAATCGTCCGAGAGGACCGAACGGCCGACCTCTACGGACTGGCCGACGAGGCGACGAGCACGCGCAAGGACAGCGGAGTCATCGAGTCGTTCGCCGAGCGGCTGGCGGCGAAGTTCGAGGGCGGGCGCGATCGGCTACGTCGGGAGACGCTCGAAGAATACGTGAAACGGGCCGCCGAGATGACCGTCGAGCGCGAGGAGGTCTCCTTCGGCGAGACCGCCCGCGAGAACGTCACGGAAGCCCTGTGGGACACCGCCCGCCCGGTTCCCGACGACCCGCCGAACGTCACCGCCGTCGCCGCTGACCGCGACACCGCGAGCGCGCTGTTGGATGCGATGCGCGAGACCGACATCATCGCGCCACCGACCGATTGTCTCTCGCCGATCACCGCGGATCTCGTGCGCTCGGGGCTCGAAAAGGAGTTCGACGCCGATTTCTACGCCTCCGCCACGCGGGACGCCGGCGTCCACGGCGGCGACCCGTTCATCGTCGAGGCCGGCATCGCCTACGGCGGCGACCTGCCCGCGGAGGGCGGCGTCGAACTGCTCCGCTTTGCCAACCGCGTTCCGCTCGTCTATCAGCGCGGGGCGTGTGCCACGACGGACGTCCTGAAGGGCATCGGCTGGCGGAACTATGGACTCGACCAACCCGGCGGATCGGGCATGCCGAACGGGCCGGCAGTGATCATGATCCACGTCGCCTCAACCAACGTCCCCTTCACGAGCGAGTCGAAGGACGCCATCGCCAACGTGCCCGCGATCGAAGACGAGATCGAACTCGCGGTGCGGGAAGCGGCCCGCGAACTGAAGAGCTACCTGAAAAAGCGCCGCTCGATGCAACAGCGCCAGGAAAAACAGGACGTACTGGGCACGATCCTCCCCGAGATGGCCGACAAACTCGCCGACGTGACCGAGCGCGAGGAGTTGCAGATCGACGACTCGCTCGCGCGCATCATGAACAACGTCCTCGTCGAGCGCCACGTCGACGATCACCGTGTGAAACTCGTCGTCGAAAACCACTCGGGAACCAACGAATCGCCCGAACTGACCGAGATCGTCTCGGCCGAACCCACGAGCGTCTCCGACGGCGCGCGCATCGTCGAGATGGACGGCGAGTGGTTCATCAAGTGGTCGCCGGAAGTCGGAAGCGATAGCGAGACGGTCCTAGAGTACGAACTCGCCGACGAGAGCGAGTTCGACCTCGACGTGGCGGGCATCGCAAGCGAGAAACTCACCGTGAACGCCTGATACTACCATGAGCACCGACACACCCGACATCGACGCCTCGGCGCGCGAGCGACTCATCGACCTCGCGGCCGACTTCTACGACCAGTTCGCGGGCGGCGAGATCCCCGCGATGGAACTGCCAACACGAACGAAATCGAACATCGAATACGACGAGAACAGTGACGTGTGGGTCTACGGCGACCGCACGAGCACGCGCAGCGCGAACTCCGTCCGCGGGGCGCGCAAGCTCCTGAAGGCCATCTACACCATCGACTTCCTCGCCGACCAGCTCGATGCCGACCGCTCGTCGACCCTGCGTGAGTTGTATTATCTCTCCGAGAGCTGGGACAACGAGGAGGCCCAGTTTTCCGACCAGGACGAATCGAACCAGCTCATCGAGGATCTCGAAATCGTCTCGGAGGTGACCCGCGAGGACCTCCACATGCGCCCGGAGGAGTCGGGCGCGACGCTGATGGGGCCGCTCCACCTCCGCGAGCAGACCAGACGTGGCGAGCGCGAGATCCACTGTCAAAAAGACGTCGGCGAGGGTGGGTATCAGATCCCGAACAACCCCGACACCATCGAGTTCCTCGACCACGACGCCGAGTTCATCCTCTGCGTCGAGACCGGTGGCATGCGCGATCGGCTCGTCGAGAACGGCTTCGACGACGACTACGGCACCATCGTCGTCCACCTCAAGGGCCAGCCCGCCCGTGCGACCCGGCGGATCACCAAACGCCTCCACGACGAGCTTGATCTCCCAGTAGTGGTCTTCACTGACGGCGACCCGTGGTCGTATCGGATCTACGGTTCGGTGGCGTATGGCTCCATCAAATCGGCGCACCTCTCGGATTACCTCGCCACGCCCGAGGCGCAGTTCATCGGGATTCAACCCACGGACATCGTCGAGTACGACCTGCCGACCGACCCGCTCGCGGATTCGGACATCAACGCCCTCGAAAGCGAACTCACCGACCCGCGCTTCCAGACGGAGTACTGGCGCGAGCAGATCGAACTCCAGCTCGACATCGGGAAGAAGGCCGAACAGCAGGCGCTCGCCTCGCGCGGGCTGGACTTCGTGACCGACACCTACCTGCCCGAGCGGCTGACCGAGATGGGCGTGCTGTAGCCGAAAGCGGTATCGTCGGTTCGTCAGTCGCCGCTTCGACCGCGATCTGTACCGTATTTTGTTTACGCGCCACGGAGATACGGCCACTCGCTGCCGTCAGCCGCGAAGTTAAAGGCGCTCGCTCGCACACGGCGAGGCATGTCAGGCTCGGATCTCGCGGCGCGGGTCGAGGACGTGCTCACCGTCGACGCCGGGGACTTTCACGCCCGCGCCGAGGAGGAAGCCGAGGTGATAAAGCGCGAACTCGACGCCGGCACCTTCGACAACCCACAGGCCATCATCGGCCTCGAATACGAGTTCTACGGGGTGGACCGCGAATCGAGCGCGCTGGCACGGGTACCGCGCCGCCTGCTCGAGTTCATCGGCTTCGAGAAGGAACTCGGCCTGCACAACGCCGAGATGTGCACGAGTCCACAGCCGCTCAATTCCCATGGTCTCGCCGCTCAGGAGGCCGAAGTGAGCGCTCGTCTCCGTACTGCCCTCGACTGCGTGGCATCCTCGGACCTCCGGCTGGTCAGCGACGGCATGTGGACCATTCCCCCGGAGGGCGAGCCGGCCCGCGAGTACCTCACCGGCTCGATCACCGACCGCGAGGTGCGCATCGCTTCGAACATGAGCGACTCGGTCAGGTATCACGCGATGGCCAACACCGCCGGCGCGGATGCGGTCGGCATGAACGTCGGCGCGCCGCACGTCTCGCTGTCGGCGGACACGGTGATGCCCGAGAGCCTCATCACCTCGATCCAGCCCCACTATCAGGTGGCCCACGCCGCGGATCTGCCCGAGTACTTCACCTACGCGCTCCGGATTGCGGGACCGCTGCTCGCGCTGGGGGTCAACTCGCCCTTTTTCCCGCCGGACCTCTACGACGATGCCTCTCCCGAGGAAATCCTCGCCGATGGGTGGATGAGCCACCGCATCCACGTCTTCGAGGCCATCCTGAATCCCGACGGTGGGATGGGCAAGGTCAGGTTCCCCCACGACCTCGATTCGACGGAACAGGCCGTCGACCGTATCGCGGCCGACGACACCATCGTCCCGATGCCGATCGAGGAGACCAGTCGCTTCGACGACGCCTTCGCCACGTTCAGAGTGAAACACGGGACCTACTGGCGCTGGGTCAGACCGGTCTTCGAGGGGGCGAGCAAATCGGCGGCGAACGCCCGCATCGAGTTCCGTCCGATCGGAGGCCAGCCCACGGTGCGAGACACCATCGCCTTTCAGGCGGCGTTCGCCGGCCTGATGGAGAGTCTGACCCGCCGCGAGCACCCGGTGGCGAGCCTCGACTGGCAGGACGCCCACGAGAACTTCTACGCGGCGATGCACGACGGTCTCGCCGCCGACCTCGTCTGGGTCACGAACGACGGCCGCGAGACCCACTCCTACGACGAGATCTATTCGGATATCTTCGCCCACGCGAAGGACGGTCTCGAATCGCGTGGCTTCTCCGAGAGCGAGGCCGCGAAGTACCTCTGGCCGCTGCGCCAGCGCGCCCGCCGGAAGGTGACGCCCGCGCGCTGGAAGCGCCACGAGGTGCGAGAACGCCTCGACGACGGCGCGGCGTTCGCCGAGGCCGTCTACGGCATGCAACGGGCCTACATCGACCGCCAGTCCGAAACCTTCATCGGTGACCACAGTTTCGCCGACTGGCTCGCCGATTGACTGCCGTACGAGCACGCGCGGGCCGGACGCGGCGGCTATCGGACGACCGTCACCGGGACCGGCGAGCGCCGGACGACGGTCTCGGCGACGCTTCCGAGAACGACCCGCGAGACGCCGTCGCGGCCGTGGCTGCCCATGACGATGCTATCGATATCGCTCTCCTCGGCGACGGCGACGATGGCGCGAGCGGGCCGGCCGACGGTCGTCTCGGTCTCGATTTCGTGGTCGCCGACGCGCTCGCGGGCGCGCTCGAAGAGGTCCTCGGCGCGGCGCTCGGCGGCCGCGTACCACTCCTCGCCGTAACCCACGTCGGCGACCTGCGCGCCGGTTCCGGCTCCCACGGGGTTGATGACGTGCAACAGCGTGAGCACTGCCTCGGGGTGTTCGGCCGTAGCGTGGTCGAGCGCGTTCCAGGCCTGCTCGGAGCCGTCGACAGGGACGAGCAGCCGTTTCGCCATGCGATGTGATACCACGAGAGAGTGGTTAAGTGCTCCGCCCATTCCGTGAACACCGAGGTTTTGGTCGCCGGACGGTTAGAGGGACCATGCTCCTGATTCGTGGGCACGCCGGCGGAACAGCACTCACCGGCACGCTCTACGAGCGCGGGGAAGAGGCCCCATCTTTCAGCGGCGCGCCCGACGAGGACGCACCGTACGTCTGGGTCTGCGATGCTTTCTACGAGGTCGAATCGGGTGGCCAGCGCCAGCAGATCGACGATGCGACCGTGAACGTCGCCTTCGAGTCACCCGTCGCCCACGGCTTCGAGACGCGCGAGCAGGCCATCGAAGGCGCGAAAGAACACCTCCGCACGCAGTTCGCCCGTGTCGGCGTCGCCGAATCGGACGTCGAAATCGGGATGCAGAAGGCCGATTCGGCGGCCGAGTGACCGGCGAGTGCGAAGGGTAGTTACGCACCGCTTTCGAAAACTGCCCATGCAGGCGGCACTCGTCGTGCTCGACGGCTGGGGACTGGGCGACCACGACCGATTAGATGCAGTTCGCGCGGCCGACACACCGACGATGGACGACCTCACCGAACGCGGCGCGAGCGGCACCCTCGACACCTCGGGGCGGGCAGTTGGGCTTCCGGAGGGCCAGATGGGCAACAGCGAGGTCGGCCACCTCACCATCGGCGCAGGGAGGATTATCGACCAGAGCTACACCCGCATCACGCGGGCGGTCGAAGCCGGCGACCTCGCCGAGAACGAAGCCATCGAATCGGCGTTCACCCACGCCGCGGCGAACGACGGGCGCGTCCACTTCATGGGACTGGTGAGCGACGGTGGCGTCCACGCCGACCAGCGCCACCTCTACGCGCTCATCGAGGCCGCGGCTGACCGAGGAATCGAGGCGGTCACGCACGCCTTCACCGACGGGCGGGACACACCCCCCAAAAGCGCCGTCGAGTATCTCACCGACCTCGAAGGCGTCGTCGAACGCTGCGGCACCGGCGGCGTGGCCACCGTTTCGGGGCGCTACTACGCGATGGACCGGGACGAGAACTGGGAGCGCACGAAACGTGCCTACGACGCCATCATCGAGTGCGACGCCGAGCACACCGCCGCGACGGCCGTCGAAGCCGTCGAGCAGTCCTACGAGCGCGGCGACACCGACGAGTTCGTCGCACCGACGCTGGTCGAGGGTGGGGCGCAATCCGCCTCGGAGAGCGACCAGCAGGGCCGTGAGTCGGGCGGTCCCGCACTCGCGGATGGCGACAGCGTCCTCTTCTTCAATTTCCGCGCCGACCGCGCGCGCCAACTCGTTCGCATGCTGACGGACACACGACCCGAGTGGGAATTCGAGACGTCCCCACCCGAGACCGAGTTGGCCACGATGACCGAGTACGACGAAACCTTCGAGTTCCCCGTCGCCTTTGCTCCCCACGAACCCGCAGACACCCTCGGTGAGGTGCTCGCGGCACATGGAAAGACGCAGCTTCGCATCGCCGAATCAGAGAAGTACCCCCACGTGACTTACTTCCTGAACGGTGGGCGAGAAGTAGAGTTCGACGGCGAGCACAGAGAAATCATCGCCAGTCCCGACGTGCCGACCTACGACCACCAGCCCGAGATGAGTGCCGCGGAGGTGACGGACACGGCCATCTCGGTGATCGAATCCGAAGACCCGGACGTGCTGGTGCTCAACTACGCGAACGCGGACATGGTAGGCCACACGGGCGATTTCGCGGCGGCCGTCGCCGCGGTCGAAGCCGTCGATACCCAGCTGGCAAGGCTGATCGACGCCTGTCGTGGGGCGGGCGGCGACGTGCTCGTGACCGCAGACCACGGCAACGCCGACGACATGGGGACTGAAGCGGACCCCGACACGACCCACACCACGAATCCGGTTCCGGTCGTCTATCTCACGGCCGACGGTGACGACGGCGGCAAACGGATTCGAACCGGTGGCGAACTGTCGGACCTCGCGCCGACCGTCCTCGAACGCTGTGGTATCGGGGTCCCCGACGCGATGACCGGCCGCTCGCTGCTGGAGTAGTCAGCGCGCGTCGTGAACGACCTCGCCATCGACGACCGTCATCGCCACGTCGATGCCGGCGATATCGGAAGTATCCCACGGCGAACTATCGAGCACGACGAAATCCGCCTTCTTTCCGGGTTCGACCGTTCCCAGCCGATCTTCGTCGAATCCAGCATACGCTGCGCCCGACGTGTACGCACGGAGCGCCTCGGTCACGGTGAGTCGCTGGCGTTCCACCGGAGCGTTGACCGCTTCGTCGATTCCGAAAAGTGGGTCGAGCGGCATGCAGTCGCTACCGAAGGCGATCCGGACCCCCGCATCGAGTAGCTCTCGGAAGGGGTTCGACCGCTTTCGGCGCTCGGTCCCCAAACGAGCGTCGTAGAGACCATCGTCGTGTGCCCACCGGAGGAAGTTCGGCTGGACCGACGCCACGACGTTTATGCTGGCGAGGCGCTCGATCGCTTCCGCCGATGGGAGTTCGGCGTGTTCGATGCGGTGGCGTGCGTCCGGGTCGATGTCGGCATAGGCGTCGAGCACTTCGTCGATGGCCGCGTCGCCGATGGCGTGGGTGGTCATCTGGAGGTCGGCGTCGTCGACGCGCGCGGCGATATCGTGGAGTTCGGCGGGCGGGACGACCCATTGGCCCGTTCCGTCGCCGTCGGCGTACGGGTCGCCGAGTTTCGCCGTGCGACCGCCGAAACTCCCGTCGGTGAACGTTTTGATTCCACCCGTGCGGACGAACTCGCTGCCGTGATTGGTCGCCAGTCCAGTTTCGACCACCGCATCGAGGTGGTCGGCCCAGTAGTTGATGCGCACGCGCAGCGCGAGGTCGCCATCCAAATCGAGGTCACGATAGACCCGCGGCGCGTGTGACTGTCGAACCATATCGTGCACACCAGTGACGCCGAGTTCGTGAGCGCGCTCTTGGGCGGCGAGTAGCAACTCGCGCGTCTCGGCCCGGTCGGGGGCGATGGCCGACCGAACCGGTTCGAGCGCGTCCTCGACGATCACACCCGTGGGGTCGCCGTTCTCCTGTCGGACGTCCCCGTCCGGCATCCGCTCGGTGAATCGGTCGAGAACTGCACTACTGACGCCGGCGGTGTGCATGTCCTCGCGGAACGCCACGACCGGCCGGTCGGTGCTCACACCGTCCAGATCTGCACGGGTGAGATAGCGCGAGTCGTCCCACTCGCTCTCGTCGTAGCCGTAGCCCAGCACCCACTCGCGGTCGGTCTCGTCCGCGCGGGCTGTGAGCCGCGAAACGGCTTCGGCGGGCGAATCAGTTCCTGAAAGGTCGGCGTGGACGAGGCGCTTGCCGACTTCGGCCATATGCGTGTGGGCGTCGATGAACCCCGGCAGGACGACGCGACCAGCGAGGCCGATTGTGGTGGTGTCGACACCATCCAGAAAGTCGATCTCGTAGGCCGAGTCCACCCGGACGACCTCGCCGTCGCGCACTGCGAGCGCGTCGACCGTCCCGTCGGGATCTCCGAGCGTGTGGATTTCGGCGTTCGTGAGCACGAGGTCGGCAGACTCGGTCATGCCTTCGCAAGGCACGGCCGGCGCGAAAACGCTTCGGGATAGCGGAACTGGTTAGGACCCACCAATCGAGAGGGAGGTATGACCGACGCCACGGACCTCGCCGCGCGCGTCCGCGAGGGCGACATCGCGCTTCACGAACTGGAAGCCCACACGGATGCCGACACCGCCGCCGCCGCACGCCGACGGGTCATCGAATCCGAAACCGACGCGCGACTCGATACCGTAGGGGACTACGGCATTGACGCCGCCGACGCCGAGCCGAACATCGAGAACATGCTCGGTACTGTGCAGATTCCGCTGGGCGTCGCCGGCCCGCTCCCGGTGACCGGCGAGCGCGAGGAGAGGAAAGAATACCTGCCGCTCGCGACCACCGAGGGCGCGCTCGTCGCCAGCGTGAATCGCGGCTGTGCGGTGATTCGGGCGGCCGACGGTGCGAACGCCCGCGTCACGAAACGAGCGATGACGCGCGCACCGGTCTTCCGAGTAAGTGACATCGTCGAGGCTCAAGCGGTCGTCGAGTGGGTCCGGGATAGCCACGAGGCGCTCGCCGCGGCCGCCGAAGCGACGACGAGCCACGGCGAACTCGTCGAAATCACCCCCTACGCGGTTGGCGATTCGGTCTTTCTCAGGTTCGGCTACGACACGAAGGATGCGATGGGGATGAACATGGCGACCATCGCCACCGGCGAGGCCTGCGAGGTGGTCGAGCGTGAGACGCCGGCCGAACTCGTCGCGCTCTCGGGCAACCTCTGTACGGACAAGAAACCGGCCGCCATCAACGCCGTCGAGGGCCGGGGCAGGAGCGTCACCGCCGACGTGCGGATTCCGAACGAAGTCGTGGAAGAACGACTGCACGCCACGCCCGAAGCGATCGCCGAGATCAACACGCGCAAGAACCTCGTCGGGTCGGCCAAAGCCGGGAGTCTCGGGTTCAACGCACAGGCCGCGAACATCGTCGCCGCCGCGTTCTTGGCGACCGGACAGGACGCCGCACAGGTCGTCGAGGGGGCCAATGCCATCACCACAGTCGAGGCCCGCGATGACGAACTCTACGCGAGCGTCTCGTTGGCCAGTCTGGAGGTCGGAACAGTAGGGGGAGGGACGAAACTCCCGACCCAGTCGGAAGCGCTCTCGGTGCTCGGCCTGCGCGGCGGCGGCGACCCGCCGGGTACGAACGCCGACCGCCTCGCCGAAATCATCGCTGCGGGAGCACTCGCCGGCGAGCTGTCCCTCCTGGGGGCGCTCGCCTCGCGGCACCTGTCGAGCGCGCACGAAGCACTCGGGCGATAGGGCGGGTCGCTACCGGTGCCGACATAAACCACGAGCGAGAAACGGGGACGCCATGACCGAAATCGAACGCGTCGTCCTCGACCCCGACCTAGTCGTCACGGCGCTCCAGCAGAAGTACGTCGAATCGATGCCCGGCGAACCGGCGATTCGCGTCAGTTCCGATGGGGAGACCGAGCTGGTCGCCAACGAAGACGGGTTCACCCAGCCCGAGTCGGGCGTCGCACTCCGTCCAGAACGGTTCGTCGGCGACCTCGACCTGCCCGACCCCGATGCGGATCTCGACGACGGAGAAATCGAAAAACTCGCCGAGCGTCTCGGCACGGAGGTGCGCCCGGAACTCGTCGAGGAGGTCGACCTGAACGCCGACCGCGAGGGCGACGAACACGTCGTCCCGATCGAGTACCCCACGAGCGATCCCTGACTATTCGTAGCGCAGCGCGTCGATGGGGTCGACGCTGGCTGCACGCCACGCCGGATAGAGGCCCGCAACGACCCCGACGAGGACACCCACGACGACGGCGACGGCGAACCAGCCGTACGCCGGCGTGAACGCCACCTCGGCGTAGACCGTCGCGCCGTAGCTCACCGCGATACCGAGCGGGAGGCCGAGAACGGCTCCCACGGCACCCAAGACGGTGGCCTCGGCGAGGAACAACCCCATCACGTCGCGGTTGCGCGCGCCGACGGCCTTCATGATCCCGATCTCGCGGGTGCGCTCGGCGACGCTGACGAGCATGATGTTGGCGATGCCGATGGCCGCGACGACGAGCGCGATCACTGCGATGGCCGTCACGAATCGCGTTACCTGCCCGACGATATCCTGGATCTCCTCGACGAAGTCGCCGCTCGTCTGCGCCGTCAGTTCGACCGATTCAGGCTTCAGTTCGGCCGCATCGGACCTTGCGAGATAACGCTGGACGCTTCCCTTGACCGTGTTCACCTGCGCCGGGTCGGCGACGACCGTGAGTTGGGGGTAGGCACGCTGGCTCGCGCCGACGGCCGGGCTCTCCAAGGTGCGCTCGTAGAATGGGTCGGTCGGCACGTAGAACCGCGGCTGGCTGGAGAAGGAGGCGAACGGCAGTTGGCCGGCCGTCCGGTTGACGACGCCGACCACTTCGACGCTCGTCTCGTTCCCGTCTTCGGACGAAATCGAGAGCGTGTCGCCGACCGAGAGGTTCCCCTCGAAGGCCCGTCTGGCCGATCGGCTGATGACCACTTCTTCGGAGCCGGAGCGAAAGGCCCGGCCCGCGACGACCGCATCCCGCGGGAACGAGGCGGGCGTGGTGGCAGTGATCTGGGTTCTCGAAACCGTGTCGTTCGCGTGTGTGAGAGCATTCACGCGGACGTTTCCGCGCGGAAGGACCTGCCGTACGCCTTGTGTCCTCTCCAGTTGGTCGATATCGTGTTCGGTGAACACGGGCTGGCTGACACCGCCGAAACCCGGTCCGCCATCGTCGTCGCCGGCCGGCGTTGGGAGCACATAGACGTTGCTCGCACTCGACGAGCCGACCTCGCTCACGATGTCGGCCTCGACGCTCGCCCCGACCGAGGCGAAGGTCACGACCGACGCGATCCCGATGACCACACCGATCACCGTGAGCGCCGACCGCAACTTGTGCGAGCGGATCGACCGCCCGGCCATCCGCAGCGTCTCGCGGGCGTCCATCTATGCGCTCCGCCCCGTCCCGTCGAGCCGTTCGGTTTTCTCGATGAGTCCGTCACGAATGTGGACGATCCGCTCGGCGTGCTCGGCGATGGCGCGTTCGTGGGTTACCAGCAAGACGGTGTTGCCGCGGGCGTTCACGTCGTCGAGCAGCCCCATGATCTCGGCCCCGGTCTCGGTGTCGATGTTGCCGGTCGGCTCGTCGGCGAGCACCACGGCAGGGTCGGGCGCGAGCGCCCGCGCGATGGCGACGCGCTGGCGCTGCCCACCCGAGAGTTCGTTCGGACGATGGTCGAGGCGGTCGCCGAGTCCCACCAGCGAGAGCAGTTCGCGGGCGCGCTCGCGGCGGCGCTCGCGCGGCCAGTCGTCGAACAGGAGGGGGAGAGTGACGTTCTCGATCGCGTCCATCCGGGGCATGAGGTTGAACGTCTGGAAGACGAAACCGATCTCCGTTCCCCGAATCCCGGCGCGTTCGGCCTCCGAATCCGTCCCGACGTCGTGGCCGGCGACCTCGACGCGACCCTCGGTCGGCGTGTCGAGCGCACCGACGAGGTTCAACAACGTGCTCTTGCCCGAACCGCTCGGCCCCATCACGGCGGTGTACGAGCCCGCAGCGAGCGTGAGCGAGACGCCGGCGAGCGCCTCGACCGTGCCGCCGAGGTCGTAGGTCTTCCGCACGTCCGCGAGTCGGACCACCCGGTCGTCGGCCGACGGCGTCTCGGCTGTGGAACTCACTGCGAACGATAGCGGACACGGCCCAATGAAGATGTCGTCGCTCGACCCGTGAGCGCGGTCGTTCCGCAAGGATAGAACCGTATCGACCGTGGGTATTTACTCGTCCAGTGCGAAGGATTGACGATGGACGATTCCGGAACCCGTGGGCGCGTCTCGCCCGCCATCGCCCTCGTGCTGGTCTGCGTCGTGGGGGCGGTCGTCGGCGGCGTGGCGTTCGCACAGACGACCGACGGCCCGTCCGGCGAGGCGATTCTCGAGGATACCCAGGAGAAGTACGAGAGCGCCGAGACGCTCACCGGTAGCGCCGAAATCACGATGTCGAACGCGAGCGCGAACCACACCGGCACCGTCGAGTACGCCCTCGCCGACGACGAGGGAGCGCGCGTCGCGCTCACGACAGACGGCCGAACGGTGACGATGGGTACCAACGGCAGCGTCGCGTGGGTCGATTCGCCCACACTCCAGCGCACGTGGGCCGTCGAGAACGCACGGGACACCAGCGAGGTCTGTGAGGCGGCCCGCGAGCGCGCGGCGACGTTCGACGCCAACGACTCGGCCCCCGGTGCCGAGACAATGGAGGCGGCCGCCGCGAACCTCTCGACGGTCGACTGCGAATCACTGCCGGCCGAGTGGGACGAAGCGAACGACTCACTCCCGACGAATCTCTCCGAGGCGAACCTCTCTGCGACCCGGACCGGCACCGAGACCGTCGAGGGAGTCGAGGCCTACGTCGTTTCGCTCAGCCACGACGACGAGAGCGTCGACGTCGAGGGCACGATGTGGGTCGCGACGAACGACTCGCGGCTGCTCAAAGCCCGTGTCACCGACGGGGTGAACGCGACGACCGTGCGCTACGACGACCAGCGCTTCAACGCCAGCGTCCACGAGAGCACGTTCGCGCCGCCGGCCGACCGTGAAGAGAGTGCAACCGAAACCTACGACGATTTCGACGCCACCGACGAGGCGTTCGACGGCGACTTGCCGAAACTCGCCGCCGACGGGTTCGAGTTCGACGAGGCAACCATCGCAGGGACCGGCGACGGCACACTCGTCGCCCAACAGTACGCTGACGGCGCGACGAACGCCACGCTCGTCACGGCCGACGGCGAGCAAGTCCCCTACGAGCAGTTGAACGGAACTGATGTCGAAATCGATGGGACGGACGCGACCGCGGCGACGATGCAGGGCCGGACGGTGGTCGTCTGGAGCGACGGAGAGACCACACACGCCATCGTGACCGACGAATCGACCGACGAGGCGATCGCGCTCGCCGAAACCGTCGAGTGAACCTCAGATCGAGCGATACTGACCCCGGTGTTCGCTCGCCGCACCCCGGCGGACGAGTTTTTCGAGCGCGCGCTCGGTGAACTCCGCGGGGACATCGCGCTCGCGTGCGTAGGCGACGATTTCTTCTTCGGTCGGGCGGTCGAGATCGGCAAGCGCCGCACGAACGGTTTCCATCCGGCTCTGGCTTCCACTGCCTTCGGTCGCACGCTCGCCCACCTCACGCACGCGTTCGGCATCGAGACCCGATCGGTCGAGGAACTCCTTGTCACTCATCCCGCCGCTCTCGGCCCGTGATTCGAGATCGGCGAACGAGTCCAGTTCGTCGGGCGCGTGCTCGCTGCGATCCGTGAGCAGCGCGGTGCGGGCCTGGCGGGCGGCGTCGGCATCGTCGGTCTCGGCGAACTTCTTCAACCGCTCGAAGCGGTGGCGTTTTCGACAGGAGGGACATCGCGTCGTCTCCGGGCGGCCCTCGACCACCCAGAGGGTGCTGCACTCTCCGCAGCCGACCACCGCGTACATGGGTCGAACAGGAACCGGATTCAGTTGAACCTTTAGGTACTCGCGGGGCGAGTGGCGGGTATGGAAATCATCGGCACCGACAGCGACCCCACAGAGGCGCTCGACGGCGTTCGCCTCGCCCTGCTGGCCGGCGGCGAGGCAATGAACGTCCAGCAGTTCGCGATCGACCCCGGAGCCAGCGTGCCCGCCCACAGCCATCCCCACGAACAGGCCGGCTATCTGGTCGAAGGGACCCTGACGTTCGTTCTCGACGACGAGGAGCGCGAACTCGGCCCGGGCGATAGCTACGTGATTCCCGGCGGCGAGTCCCACGGGGCCGAAAATCGCGGCGACGAAACCGTTCGTGGTATCGACGTCTTCAACCCGCCGCGCGAAAATCCCGACTGGGCGGAGTGAGAGACGACAGCCAGTCGGAACGACTACGGTTTTGGTTCCCGAACGAACACCATGAATCGGACGATTAGACGCACCGCGACGAGGGTCGGTCTCACGCTCTATCTCGTCTGGTTGTTGGCGGTCGTTGGGCTGGTCATCGCCCGCTTCACGCCCGGTCCGGTTCCCACAATCGTCGATCGAGTGGTCGTCGCCGGTGCAGGAGTAGGGTTCGTCATCGGGTTGGTGCGGATCGTCTCCCGAACGCCCCGATACGTCGAAAAAATCAGAGAACGAGTGTCGTAGCCCGATTCAGGCGTTCTGCTCGATGCTGTCGATGATGACGTCGGCGAACTCGCTGGTGGCGAGTTTCTCGCCGCCCTCGATCTGCCGGTGGATGTCGTAAGTGACCTTCTTCGCGGTGATGGCGTCCTCGACACCGTCGTAGATCAGGTCGGCGGCGTCCTGCCAGCCGAGATGTTCGAGCATGATGCGTCCCGAGAGGATCATCGCCGTCGGGTTGACCTTGTCCTGACCGGCGTATTTCGGCGCGCTGCCGTGGACTGGCTCGGCGAGGAAGCGCCCGTCGCCGATGTTCGCGCCGGGGGCGATGCCCAGTCCACCGATCTGTGCGCCCGCTGCATCCGAGAGGTAGTCCCCATTCAGGTTCGGCATGGCGAGGACGCTGTATTCTTCAGTTCGGGTGAGGATCTGCTGGAGCATGTTGTCGGCGATGCGGTCGTTGACCACTACGTCGGCGTCGGGCGCTTCGCCGTCGCGCTCGTCCCAGAGCGTGTCCTCAGTGATGACGTTTTCACCGTACTCCTCGCGGGCGACCTCGTAGCCCCAGTCACGGAAGGTTCCTTCAGTGAACTTCATGATGTTACCCTTGTGGACTAGAGTAACGGATTCACGACCGTTCGCGAGCGCGTAGTCGATGGCCTGTCGGACCAGTCGTTTGGTGCCGAACTCCGAGATGGGTTTGATGCCGATGCCGACGGGTCCATCGTGAATCGACTCGGTGAAGCCCATCTCGTCCTCGACGAACTCGCGGACCTGCTCTGCCTCCTCGGTGCCGGCTTCCCACTCGATACCCGCATAGACGTCTTCGGTGTTCTCCCGGAAATTGACCATGTCCATCGCGTCGGGGTTCTTGACTGGCGAGGGAACCCCGTCGATGTGGTAGGTCGGCCGCATGTTCGTATAGAGGTCGAGGCGTTTGCGCAGCGCGACGTTGAGGCTTCGGTAGCCCGCGCCAACAGGAGTGGTCAGCGGTCCCTTGATACCGACCTTGAACTCGCGCAGCGCGTCGAGGGTGTCGTCGGGGAGGTTCTCGTCGTACTGCTCGCGAGCGGATTCGCCGGCGTAGAGGCGCATCCAGTGGATCTCTTTCCCGGTGGCTTCGGCGGCCGCACCGAGCACTCGTTGGGCGGCCGGGGCGACGTCGGTCCCGATACCGTCGCCGTGAATGATGGGAATGATGGGGTCGTCGGGGACTGCGAGTTCATCGTCGTCACTGGTTATCTGCTCGCCTGCGCCCGGAATCTCGACCTGTTCATAAGACATACCCCGGGATTCGCTCGGCCGTGCTAAAAGGGCTGTCTTTCGCCAGCGCTCGGCCGCTCGATGGGTCGTGACGATTATGCCCCTCGCCGTCGCGCTTTCGCCATGCAGCTCATCGTTCACGGCGGTGCCGGCGACGAACCGGATGAACCCGGAAAACGACAGGCCGTCCTCGACGAGGCCGCCGCGAGCGATGCGGAGGCGGCGACGCCCGTCGAAGCGGTCGTCAGTGCAGTCGGTATTCTCGAATCGAACCCGCGATTCAACGCCGGCGTCGGCGGGGCCATCCAATCCGATGGAATCGTGAGAACCGACGCCGGGATGATGACCGACGAGCGCGAGGTGAGTGCGGCCTGTTCGATGCCGGGCGTTCGCCACGCCGTGTCCGTCGCCCGTCGCGTCATGACCGAAACGCCACACGTGCTGCTCGCGGGCAAGCACGCCGTCTCGTTCGCCGAGGAATTCGGCATCGGGAGTGAAAATCTCACGACCGAGCGGACGCGCGAGCGCTTCGCGGAGGCCGAGCCGCCCGAATCGGCCGACGTTCGAGAGCGCATCGAGTGGGTGCGCGAGCACTTTTCGGGAGCGGACACGGTCGGTGCGGTCGCGGTCGACGAGGGCCGAGTTGCGGCTGCGACGTCGACCGGCGGACGGTGGTTCGCCCTCGCCGGTCGGGTCGGCGACGTGCCACAGGTCGGCTGTGGGTTCTACGCCTCACCCGCTGGCGGGGCGAGCGCGACCGGTGCCGGCGAGGACATCGCCCGGACGACCCTCGCCCGCGAAGCGGTGCGACGGCTCGAAGCCGGCGAGAACCCTCGGGAGGCCGCCGCGAACGTCATCGGAGAGTTCGAGGAGTTGACCGACTCCACGGCAGGAATCATCGTGCTCGACGACGAAGGACGGACGGGGAGTGCGTACAACTCGGCGGCGATGCAGACGGCCACCGATACATGAGAGCGGCAGACCTTTGGCCCGAACGCTCTATCCCACGATATGAGCGACGTGGACCTCTCCGAGGAGCAGTACGAGAACTGTCGTGAGGCGGGCGAAATCCTCGCACAGGTACGCGAGGAGGCGGCCGAGCGCGTCGAGGTCGGTGCAAGCCACCTCGAAGTCGCCGAGTGGGCCGAAGAACGCACGCAGGAGCTGGGCGGCGAGCCGGCCTTCCCGGTGAACATCTCCATCGACGAGGAGGCTGCCCACGCGACGCCGAGCATCGACGACGAATCGACGTTCGGCGAGGAGATGGTGAATCTGGACATCGGCGTGCACGTCGACGGCTGGCTGGCCGATACCGCAGTTACTGTCGACCTCTCGGACAATCCCGACCTCGCCGAAGCGCCGGAAGCCGCACTGGAGGCCGCACTCGAACTCGTCGAGGACGGCGTCAGCACGGGCGACATCGGCGCGCGCATCGAGGAGGTCATCGACGACTACGGCTACAATCCGGTCGTGAATCTCACGGGCCACGGACTCGCCCGGTGGGAGCAGCACACCCCGCCGAACATCCCGAATCGCGCGGTGAGTCAGAGCGTCGAACTCGAAGCCGGCGACGTGGTCGCCATCGAGCCGTTCGCTACGGACGGGAGCGGCAAGGTCGGCGAGGGCAACGAGACCGAGATCTTCGCGCTCGAACACGAGCGGTCGGTCAGAAATCGTGACGCCCGCGAGGCGCTCGACCAGATCACCGAGCAGTTCCGTACCCTTCCCTTTGCCACCCGCTGGCTCGACGTCGACCGGCCCGAGATGGCGCTGCGCCGTCTCGAACGCCAGAACGTCGTCCACAGCTATCCCGTGCTCAAGGAGGACGCCGGCAATCTCGTCAGTCAGAAAGAACACACCGTCATCGTCACCGAGGACGGCTGTGAAGTGACGACCGAGCGCTGAGGCGGCGGTTGCGGCCGGTGGCCGTCCGCGGTGCGGCCGGTGCGGTCGCGGTGGTGGCGGTGCGGTTGCGGTCCCTTGGTGGATGAAGGGCGAGGCGCATGGTGTGAGCGAAGTGAACACCGCGACCGAAGGGAGCGCGCCGAGGGCTTCGGCGGTGCTGTGCGCGGCGGTTGTAGGGTGTGTCCGCGCGAACGAAGTGAGCGCGGTTCGCCGCTCGCGCGGTTTGCGAGCGGGAATTTTTAGCGTAGCTTTTTGCAAGGAGCGGTGGCCGACCGCAGGGAGGCCACCCGACGCAGTAAAAAGGTCCTTCTTATTTGAGCCGTTCCTGCAGGAACGAGGGATGGGCGGCGGTGACACCATCGATGGAGAGGATGTCGTCGGCGATGACGCTCCCGACGGCGTTGCCGTCGGCGGCACGCACCTCGGCCATCAGCATGTGGTCGCCGCTGGAGCTGTAGAGCGCCTCGATCTCGTCGAGCGCTTCGATGGCGCGTGTCGCCTCGACGTAGCGGCCGCTCTCGACTTCGATGCCGACGAGCGCGATCGAGCGCCCGGAGAGTTTCTTCGGGTCGACGTCGGCCGAGTAGCCAGTGATGACGCCGTCGCGTTCGAGTTTGTCGATGTACTTCCGAACGGTGGGCTTCGATACTTCCGCCCGGTGTGCGATGTCGGCGTACGAGGCCTGCGCATCCTCCTCCAAGACGGCGAGAATGCGGTCCTCGGTGGAGTCCGCGCTCATGTCCCCTAGTTGGCGTCGATGAAAAAATATCTTCCGTATCGGAAAACGCGCTTCTACCGCTCGACGGCCTACTTGTGGGCGTCGAGCAGGTCGTAGCTGCGCTCCCAGTCGTAGTCGTCGTCGAAGTAGCGCTCGGCCAGCGGCTGTTCGGGCATCTCGCCCGTCGAACGCTTCTCCTCGCCGTAGGAGTGTCTATCCTCGTCGACGTAGAACCGACCGGTGAGGACTTCGCCCTCGTAGAGTTTGTCCTCGGTCTCGTGCATCATTTCGGCGGCTTCGCGGCGGTCGTGGACGTCGAAGTCGTAGTCGTCGGACTGCTGGACGTCGGTGTAGGGGACGTACTGCTTTGCGTCCTTGTTCCACGTCGGACACTGCGTGAGGAAGTCGATGTGGGCGAACCCGTCGTGTTCCATCGCTTCGGTGAGGATCTCGGTCGCCTGTCGGGGGTTCACCGCCGCGGTGCGGGCGATGTAGGAAGCCCCCGAGGAGAGCGCCATCGAGAGCGGTCGGATCGGGTCCTTCGCTGACCCGTGGGGTTGGGTCTTCGACTCGTGACCCTTCGGGCTGGTGGGCGAAGTCTGGCCCTTCGTCAGCCCGAAGATCTCGTTGTTGAACACGATGTAGGTCATGTCGTGGTTCTCGCGGGCGGTGTGCATGAAGTGGTTCCCGCCGATGCCGTAGCCATCGCCGTCGCCGCCCGCCGCGATGACTTCGAGACCGGGATTGGCGAGTTTCGCCGCCCGTGCGACCGGCAGCGAGCGCCCGTGAATCGAGTGAAAACCATACGACTCGAAGTAGCTCGACAGTTTGCCCGAGCAGCCGATTCCGGTGACGAGCAGCGTCTCGTCGGGCGTCCGACCGACTTCGGGCATCGCACCTTTGAGCGCCTTCAGTACCCCGAAGTCGCCACAGCCCGGACACCACGTCGCCTGCGGTTCGATACCGGGTGTGAACGCCTCGCGGTCGATCTCGTCGTCCTGTGCCGCTGCGCCGATTGCACTGAATGATTTGCTCATGAGTTAGTCACCTGCTGCCGGTTCGATGCGCGTCTGTGCGGTCGGTGGCTCGTCGCCGCCGTTCACCTGAATCTCGAACCCTTCGACGATCTCGGCGGGTTCGAACGGGTTGCCGTTGTACTTGAGCAGGCTCGACATCGTCTCGCCGAATCGCCCGAGTTCCTTCTGGGTGAGACCTCTGAACTGGGCGGTGACGTTCATCTCGACGACCAGACATTCATCGACCGATTCGAGGAACTCGGTCACCTCCTTTTTCGGGTAGGGCATGAGGTCGCTCACGCCGAGTGCCTTCACCGAATGTCCCTGGTCGTTCAGCCTGTCGACGGCCTCCTCGACGCTTCCCTGCTGACTCCCCCAGACCATGATGCCGTGCTCCGCGTCCTCGGGCCCGTAGTAGGTCTGATTGGAGTGGTCCTGTCCGTCCAGATCGTCGCGGATCGCTTCGAGCTTTCGGCTGCGCCGGTCGACCTGCGCTACCCGGTTGTCGGGGTCCTCCTCGATGTGGCCCTGCGGGGTGTGCTCGTTGCCCGAGGCGAGGAACCGTCCGTCCTTCTGGCCGGGAATCGTGCGCGGGCTGACGCCGTTTTCTGGGTCGTGCTGGAAGCGGTTGAACGTCCCCGAGGCGTGATGGGCGGCCTCCTGGATCTCGTCTTCGGTGAGGACGCTCCCGAGGTCGGCGTTCGGCTCGCGGTCGAAGTGGCTCGCCGGCACGCTCGCCAACTCGCCGGAGAGTTTCTGGTCGATGACGATCACCGTGGGGATCTGGTAGTCGTACGCCACCCGGAACGCCTCGCGGGACTGCTCGTAGGCCTCCCGGACCGTGCTCGGCGCGAACACTACCCTGTTCGAATCACCCTGACTCGTATAGAGGATGTGCTCCAAGTCCGCCTGTTCGGGTTTGGTCGGCATGCCCGTCGAGGGACCCGCCCGCATCGCCTCCACCAAGACCAACGGCGTCTCGGTCATCTCCGCCAGTCCGAGCGGTTCGGACATCAGCGCGAAGCCGCCACCCGACGAACCGCTCATTGCCTTGACGCCAGCGTGGGAGGCCCCGATGGCGAGCGATGCCGCCGCGATCTCGTCTTCGACCTGTTCGGAGATACCCCCCACTGCGGGGAGGTGCTGGGTCATGATGGTGAAGACGTCCGTCCACGGCGTCATGGGGTACCCAGAGATGAACCGACAGCCCTCGTCGAGCGCGCCGTAGGCGACCGCGTGACTGCCGTTGAGCAGGACCTGCTCCTCGTCGTGGCTACCCGTGGGCACTTCGAGGTCGTGGGAGAAGTCCATCTCGCTGACCTCCCGATAGGCCTCTTCGAGCACCTCGACGTTGGTGTCGAGCATCTCGCCGCTCATCGAGTCGCTCATCAGCTCCTCGAATATTTCAGTACTCATCCCGATGAGCGCGGCCGTCGCCGCCACGCCGGCCGTGTTGCGCATGATCTCGCGGCCGTGCTCGCGGGCCAGCCCTCGGAGGTCGAGCGGATAGACGTGCCAGTCGTTTTCCTCGACACGCTCGTCGAAGTTCTCGACCTCGTCGGTGTCGAGCAGTCCCTCGTCGTAGACGATCACGCCGCCCTCGCGCAGTTCGTCGAGGTTCTCCGAGAGCGGTTTGACCTCCTCGTTCCCATAGTAGGCCTCGCCGCTGGCCTGTGGGTTGCGCGCGAAACTGTCGCCGAGCGCCAGCAGGAAGTCGTAGCCGTCGCCACGGGATTTGACCGCGTGGTCGGCGGCACGCACTTCGACGTAGGTGTGCCCGCCGCGGATCCGCGAGGGGTAATGTCTGTGTGTAAAGACGTCCAGCCCCGTACGCATCAGCGCCTTGGTGAAGTTCTGGCTGGTCGAGTCGATTCCGTCACCGGAACCGCCTGCGATCCGCCAGATGAGTTCGTGTTCTGTCATGGATAGACGAACCGCCTACTCTGGCTTTGTGAGGCCGTTATAAAAGGGTTTCCGGTGAATCAATACTAGTCTATCATGTGGGTTTGGTATATATTCCCAGTCGATAATGAAGGTCACACGCACGGCGGGGATGACGGAGAGAACTCAATGTCGGGACCGTCTTCGCCGTCGGTCAGCGGCTGGTGATGGTTACGAAGAGGTCGCTCAGCACGAGCCACACCTGTCGGACGACGATGTGGATGTCGAACCAGATCGACTGTTCGTTGATGTACTTGACGTCGTACTGGAGCTTTCGTTCCGGGTCGTAGCCGGTGATCTCGTTGATCTGGGCGAGGCCGGTCAGTCCCGGCTTCACGAACCACCGCCGTCGCCACTCGATGAGGTTCGTCTCGATGTCGTCGTCGAGTTCGGGCCGTTCCGGTCGGGGGCCGACGACGCTCATGTCGCCGGTCAGGATCGACCACAGCTGTGGGATCTCGTCCAGATGTGTCCGCCGAAGGAGCCGTCCAGCGTGCGTGACACGGGGGTCGACGCCGCCGGCGTCCTCCTCGCTGAGTTTCGCGCCGGTCGTCGCCTCCGCATCGGGCACCATGCTGCGGAACTTGAACACGCGAAACGTCTCGCCGAACTCGGCGGTTCGCTCCTGTCCGTAGAACAGTGGTCCGCCGTCGTCGAGTTTGATCGCCACCGCGATGGCGAGGATGAGCGGCGAGAGCACCACCAGCCCCGTGAGCGCGAAGGCGATGTCGAAGCCCCGTTTGATGGTGCGGTCCTGCCAGTCCCACGGTTCGAGTTCGGCGTCGATGAGTTCGCCCACACCCGTTCCGGTCGTGAGTACGCTATCGGCGTGTTTGCGGTGGACCTTCGCGGTGACGCCGTGACTGCTGCAGGTGGCGAGCGCGCCGAAGAACTCCGCACGGTCCGAGCGCTCGAAGGTGAGTATCGCCGTGTCGATGTTCCCGGCGACGAGCAGTTCGTCGAGCCGCGAGAGTCCGCCCAGCCGCTCGATGTCGTCGAGTCGTGTGTGGACGTGCGTCCCGCCATCGGCCACCTCCAACCCCGCCGGCGCTTGCGTGGCGTCGTACCGGATCGCCGGGGCGATGTAGCCGACGATCGGCAGGTCGGTCGTATCGACCAGTTCGGCCATCGATGCCGGGTCGTCGCCGACCAACACCGCCCGTTCGACCGTCGCCGCCGGCCGGCGACGGATGGCAACGAACCACGCCGGCAGCGCGATGGTAAGAAACAGCGTCGTCAACAGCAGGGTCGTCCGCGGGAGCCGATAGGTGTAATCGAAGTAGCCGATCGCGGCGAGCGCGAGCGCGCCGCCGAACACGCGCCGGAGCGTGAGCGAAATCGTGTCGAGAATGCGCCGTGGATGGGGCTTGAACAGCGCCAACAGCGCGGCGAGCATCAGCAGGAGCGCCGTCAGGATCGCCACCAGCAGACGGCCGTCCGTGAGGACGGTCGGGGCGAGACGGTCGAACGGTGGAACGGCCGTCAACACGGTTTGTGCGAACGGCTGGTTCGCCACCACGATCGAACAGACGACGAGAACGCTCGCGCCGAGGCTGCTCGCGATGCGATACCGCCATCCTGTAGTGGGTTCCATGCTGATCGAGCGAGTCGCATAAACGAGTGCCAGCGGCGGACATAAGTATTGTGGACCGTTGCTGGCGATGAAACTGGCTGAATCAACCCCGGCCGAGAGCCTCCCGAAGAGCCCGAAAAACGGCGATTCGGCGCCAGTATGCGCCAGCGGGGAATCGAACCCCGACCGAGGGCTTGGAAGGCCCTTGTCCTACCATTAGACCACTGGCGCACTACGTTCGTTTTGCTCACTTGTGCGCCACGCATCGGCGAACGACGTTCGCCTCAACCTGGCGCTCACGCGGCCGTATCCCCGCGTCGATTAAGTCCGTTTCCCTTCGACGCCGACGACGCCGTAGCAGTTGCCCCGCTCTTCGAAGGCGCGCTCGACGGCGAGCGCGCTCTCTCGCAGGTCGGCCTCGAACTCCGCCGGGTCGTAGATGTGGTAGTAGCGGGCCACGGTCTCGCCGCCGGGTAGCGTCCAGTCGACGGTCGTATCGAAGCCCTCGTTCCCTTCGAATCGGTCGTGAGTCGTGCTCCACGCGCTCACGAGCGCCCGCCCACCCGGCGCGAGGACGCGCGCGAGTTCGTCGAGGCTTTCGATGCGGTCCCCGCGGGTCGGCAGATGGTGGAGGGTGGCGATGTACACCACGAGATCCACAGTACGAGCAGCGAGCGGGAGGCTGGTCGCGTCACCCCGACAGAGGTCGATGGCGAATCCTTCGCTCTCGCGGCGCTCGCGCGCCGCGTCGAGCAGCGCTTGGCTCGCGTCGATCCCGATCACTCGCTCGGCACGGTCGGCAAGCACCGCGGCGTGGCGCGCGTTGCCACAACCGAGGTCGAGTCCGACATCGACTTTCTCGCTTCCCTCGACGAAGCGTTCGACGGCCGGCCACGGATGCGCACGGGTCTTGGCGAAGTGCTCGCCGATGCGGTCGTAGGTCTCGCGCACGTCACGCCGGGTCGGATCGCCCATCGCCGGATGGTTCGGTGCCGCCGGATTGAACCTGTCGCTACCCGCTCGCCTCGGTGCTCGGCCGGCCGGCGTGAGTCCGGTCGATGGTGAGCAGCCCCGCGCCGAAGAGGAAGAGGGCGACCACTCCAACCGGGATCGGGGTCTCGGGCGTGTGCTGCCACAGTAGCCACGCCGCCCCCGAGAGGCAGAGTGCCATCCCGAGACAGAGCGCACCCATCGCCCGCACCGGGTCGAACGCTCCCACGAGGAGGCGCTCGCCAGCGAGCACGAGTGCGAGCGCCAACGCCAGCGCGACGACGAGCAGCGCGGCCGCGACGAGCCAGAGCGTGCCCGCTTGCGCGAGATCGCCGCCGTACCGCGCGCCGACGTCGGTGATCGGGACCAGTCCTCGCGTCATGTCGAGCGAGCGCGCGCCGAAGGCGAATTCGAGCGAACCGAAGACGAACCGGAGGGTGACCGCCTCGGAGAATCGCCCGTCCGAGAGCGACACCGACCACGGGACCAGCGCGGCGACGAACGCCGCGAACGCGGCGATCTCGGGCGCACGGTCCGTGACATCGAGGGCCATTGTCACCGTTGTCGCTGGTGGCCGGGTAAAACCTGTCGGTGGTCGCGACGGCGAACTCCCGTGGGAGTCGGCGCTCGATGCAGCGTCCGGGGCGGCGTTACGTTCATGACGGCAGGGTACGTAGACGGAGTAGAACCGAATGAGGCGCGAGAACTTCGACATTCACGTCAGCAACACCGAGTGGGCGTCGTCCGATGGCGAACCCCGAAAGCCGACGGTCGCCATCGAGTTCGACGGTCCGGGAGAGCTGCTCCAGTCGCGTCTCGCCGGCACGGAGGGAACGCTCGTCGATGCCGACGAGACGGACGTCAACTACCGCTTTCACGACGGCGAGGACGAGGGCGTGCTCTCGATCACCAACCGCATCACCGGCGATTTCGTCCTCGAACTGAACGCCGATGCCGAGGGGGTCCTCGCGTTCATTCGCGCGGCGCGCGCCTACGGCGACCACACCGACGACGAGGGCCGCTATCGCATCACGGTCGCACAGGACGGCGAGCAGCTGCTCGCCCACGAGAAATCGACGTTTCTCGTTTATAATGACGAGGGCAACCTCGTCCGCCAGCACAGCCTGATCCCCGGCGGCGTCGAGCTGTGAACCGTCCGCACTAAATAGCTCTCCGTCCGACACCCGTTCATGAACCTCTTCGGCACCGCGGGCATCCGCGGCAGCGCAACCGAGCGCGTGACGCCGAGCCTCGCGCTCGCGGTCGGGCGCGCGGCCGGCGCGGATTCGACCACCGAGTTCGTCGTCGCCCGCGACGGCCGCGAGACCGGTCCCGCACTCCTCGCGGCGCTCGAAGCGGGCCTCGAAAGCGCCGGCGCGGACGTCCGCCGTGCCGGTATGCTCCCGACGCCGGCGCTGGCCTTTGCCTCGCGCGGGCGTCGTGGTATCATGGTCACTGCGAGTCACAACCCGCCGACCGACAACGGTCTCAAACTCTTTTCCGATGGACAGGAGTACGGCGACGACGCCGAGGCACGCATCGAGGAGCGCGTCGAGTCCGAGAGTGCGCCGGCGAACTGGGACGAGTGGGGCAGCGCCGAGCGGGTCGAGCCGCTCGCGGCCTATCGCAAGCACGTCGCGGCGTACGCCCGCGAACAGGGTGGGCCGCTCGGCGGCATGAACATATCCGTCGACTGCGGGAACGGCATGGCGAGCCGGGCGACCCCGCAGGTGCTCTCGGCGCTCGGAGCCGACGTCGTAGGGGTAAACGCGAACGTCGACGGCCACTTCCCCGCCCGCGGGTCGAAGCCGACCCCGGAGACGCTTTCGGCGTTCAGCACGTTCGTCGCGGACGGCGATACGGAACTGGGGGTCGCCCACGACGGCGACGCCGACCGGGTAGTGTTCCTCGATAGCGATGGCGACATCGTCCACGAGGACACGGTCGTGGCGATGCTCGCCGAACACTACACCCGTGCGAGCGACGCCGGCGATCCGGTAATGGTGACGACGCCGAACGCCTCCTCACGTATCGACGAGCGCGTCGCGGCGGCCGGCGGGCGCGTCGAGCGGGTTCGATTGGGAGCACTCCACGAGGGCATCCGTGCGGCCCGCGAGAACGGTGAAGAGGGTACGGAAGTCGTGTTCGCCGCCGAGCCGTGGAAACACATCCACCCGGAACTCGGACCGTGGATCGACGGTGTGGCGAGCGCCGCCGTCCTCGCCCGACTGGTCGCCGATTCGGATCTCGACGCGCTCCGCGAACCCGTCAACGAACGTCCCTACCGGAAGGTGAGCGTCGAGTGTCCCGACGAGCGCAAAGGGAGTGTGATGGACGAGTTGGAGAGCGCGCTCGGCGCGGCGTTCCCCGACGGCGAACGCGACACGTCACACGGCGTGCGCGTCGAACTCGACGACGGCTGGGTGCTCGTCAGGCCAAGCGGGACCGAACCCAAGGTGAGGGTCTACGCCGAGAGCGAGACCGTCGATGCGCTCGTCGAGCGTACGGTAGACGAAGTCGAGGCGGCCGTGGCGGCGTGAGTCTCCGATACGTTTAAATCGTCATCGTCGTTGATACGGATAGAGTATGTCCCCTGATAGACGGCAGTTCCTTCGTATCGCGGGTGTTGCGGGTGTCGCCGGTGTCGCCGGCTGTACGAGCGGCGGTGGCGGTGGCGACGGTGAGTCGGGCGGCTCGAACGGCAGCGGCGGCAACACCAGCGGCAGTGGCAACGGCTCCGGCGGCGGTGGCTCGGGCGGGTCCGGCTCCGGTTCGAACGCGAACATCGGGATGGTCTACGCGAAGGGCGGTCTCGGCGACAAGTCGTTCAACGACATGGCCCATCGGGGCGTCGAGCGCGCGAAGCAGGAACTCGGCGTCAGCTACAACGAGGCCCAACCCGAGCAGAACTCCGACTTCCCGACCTTCCAGCGCCGGTACGCCCAGTCGACCAGCCCCAACTACGACCTCGTCTCCTGTATCGGGTTCGCACAGGTCAGCGCGCTGACCGACGTCGCGCCGAACTTCCCCGATCAGAAGTTCATGCTGGTCGACGGCGTCGTCGAGGAGTCGAACGTCGCCAACTACGTCTTCAAAGAGGAGCAAGGCTCGTTCCAGATCGGCCATCTCGCCGGGCTGTTGACGACCGAGAAACTGAGCGCCGGCGGCGGCAAGACAAACCCCGAGAACGCGAAGCTCGGCTTCGTCGGCGGCGAGGAGGCCCCGCTCATCCAGAAGTTCCAGGCCGGCTTCGAGAAGGGTGTCCAGTACGCGAACGAGGACGCGAGCGTCAACGTCGCCTACACTGGCTCCTTTGCCGACCCCGGTGCGGGCAAGGAGGCGGCGCTGTCGATGTACAACGATGGCGCGGACATCGTCTATCACGCCGCCGGCGCGACGGGTATCGGCGTCTTTCAGGCGGCCAGCGAGCAGAACCGCTACGCCCTCGGCGTCGACGCCGACCAGTCGAAAAGCCAGCCCAAGTTCGCCAACGTGATCCTCGCGAGCATGGTCAAACAGGTCGACAACGCCGTGTTCAGTTCCATCGAAAGCGTCGTCAACGGGAACTTCGAGGGCGGAGGAACGAAGACGCTCGGTCTCGAAAAGGACGGCGTCGAAGTCGTCTACGGCAAACAGCTCGGCTCGGCGATCCCGAAGGAGGTCAAACAGGCGCTCAAGGAATCGCGCAAGAAGATCGTTTCGGGCGAGATCAGCGTGCCACAGAAACCCGGTTCGGGCAAGTAGTTCGAGGGCCGTGTTCGACACCGACCGAACCCACGGATACACGTCTCGATCGGCGAAAGCGGGTGACGAATGACCGACGCGATCGCCCTCGATAGCATCACCAAGCGCTTTCCGGGCGTCGTCGCCAACGACGCGGTCGATCTGACTGTCGAAGCAGGGAGCGTCCACGCGCTGCTCGGCGAGAACGGGGCCGGGAAATCCACGCTGATGAACGTCCTCTACGGGCTGTATCAGCCAGAGGGAGGAACCATCGAACTCGACGGCGAGGTGCGGGAGTTCGACGCGCCGCGCGACGCCATCGACGCCGGCATCGGCATGATCCACCAACACTTCATGCTCGTGCCGCCGATGACCGTCGCCGAGAACGTCGTGCTCGGCAACGAACCCACCAAGTGGGGCGGACTCGCAACCGACCGCTCGCGAGCGAAAGAATCGGTCGCCGACCTCTCCGAACGCTACGGCTTCGCGGTGAACCCGGACGAGCGGATCGAGGAGATCAGCGTCGGCGAGCGCCAACGCGTCGAGATCCTGAAGGCGCTCTACCGCGGTGCCGACGTCCTGATCCTCGACGAGCCGACGGCGGTACTCACCCCGCAGGAGGTCGAGGAGCTGTTTTCGGTCTTCGAGGAACTCACCGCCGAGGGGAAAACTGTGCTGTTCATCACCCACAAACTCGGCGAGGCGATGAGCGTCGCCGACGACATCACGGTGCTGCGCGACGGCGAGAACGTCGGTACTGTGGACGCCGACGAAACGACCCGCGAGCAACTCGCCGAGATGATGGTCGGCCGCGAGGTCGTCCTCGACATCGAGACCGACCCCGTCGAGACCGGCGGAACGGTGCTCGACGTCGACGGTCTCTCGGTGATTGAGGAGGGAACCGAACGGGTCGGAGACGTGAATTTCGAGGTACGTGAAGGAGAGATTCTGGGTATCGCAGGCGTCGACGGCAACGGACAGGCCGAACTCGTCGAAGCGCTCACCGGTCTCCGGACGCCGGATGCCGGGACGGTGAGTCTGGATGGCGAGAACCTCGCGGGCGTCTCGCGGCGCGGCCACATCGACCGCGGGATGGCCTACGTCCCCGAGGACAGACAGGAGCGTGGACTCGTGATGGACTTCGACCTCACCGAAAACGGCGTGCTCGGCGGTCAGCACACGCCGCCGGTCGGTGGAACACGCATCGACTGGGCGGGCGCACGCGAGCACGCGAGCGACGTCATCGAGACCTACGACGTCCGTCCACCGAATCCAGAGGCGACGGCGAAATCGCTGTCGGGAGGCAACCAACAGAAGTTCCTCGTCGGACGCGAACTCGAACGCGATCCGGGAATGGTCGTGGCGACCCACCCGACGCGGGGAGTGGACGTCGGCTCGACGGAGTTCGTCCACGACCGGCTGCTCGCGCTCCGCGAAGCAGGCGTCGCCGTCCTCTTGATCTCGGCGAACCTCGCCGAGGTGCGCGGACTCTCGGACAGGCTCGCCGTGATGCACGACGGCGAGTTCGTCGACGTCGTCGACCCCGACGAGGTCACCGAGGAGGAACTCGGACTGTTGATGGCCGGCGAGCGCCCCGACGAACCGGCGACTGCCGAGGGCGTGAGCGCCGACGGGGGCGAGCGATGAGCGCGCGCGAGCGCGTCGAGGACGGCCTCCGACGGCTCGTGGCGGCGTCGTGGGCCGAACGGCTGGCGCTGAGTCTGGCGGCGCTCGTGGCGTCGGTACTCGTGGGCGGTCTCATCGTCTTCTTCTCGGGAACGGCCGCGACCTGCGAGGAGCCGGCCTACGGCGTGTTCGGTCTCACCTCCTGTTACAACCCCGTCTCGGTCTACGTCCTCCTCGTGACAGGCGCGTTCGGCAGCCTTCTGAGTGATCCGTTCAACTTCAACATGGCGCTGACACTCAAAGAGAGCACGCTCCTGATCTTCACGGGACTGTCGGTGGCGGTGGCCTTCCGGGCAGGGCTGTTCAACATCGGCTCGCAGGGCCAACTCGTCATCGGCGGGCTGGCGAGCGCCATCGCGGTTCTCACTGCCGGCCCGCTCCTCCCGGGTGTCAGCGGGCTGCTGTTGGTGCCGCTCGGTGTGGGCGTCGGCGCACTCGCCGGCGGTCTCTACGGGGCGATTCCGGGCGCGCTCAAGGCCTACGCCGACGCCAACGAGGTGATCACGACGATCATGCTCAACTTCGTCGCCGCACAGGTCGCCTTCTTCCTCGTTTCGACCTATTTCGCCGCACCCGATAGCCAGTCGGTCGAGACCAGCGAAATACCAGCAGGAGCGGTGCTCGAATCGGCACTGTTCGGCTCGGGAAGCGACTTCTCCATCGTCGCGCTCGCGGGCGGACTGGCGCTCGTCGCCGGTCTCTACTACCTCATCGGCTACACCTCGTACGGCTTCGACCTGCGGACGAGCGGTCTCCAGCCCGAAGCCGCGCGATACGGCGGCGTCGACGCCAAACGCACCATCGTGTCGAGCATGGCGCTGTCGGGAGCCTTCGCGGGCATCGGCGGCGCGGTCTGGGTGCTGATGGTGATGGGGCGCTTCCAGACTGGCGTGCCGGCGCTCGGTTTCGACGGCATCACCGTCTCGATCCTCGCCGGCAACAATCCATTAGGGGTGGTGCCCGCGGCGTTGCTGTTCGGCGTGCTCAAGAGCGGTTCCCTGGCCGTACAGCTCTCGACCGGGGTCCCCGTCCAACTGGTCGGCGTGCTCCGCGGTCTCATCATCCTGTTCGTGGCGATGCCGGAGTTCTTCCGGCTGCTCGGGACGCGCTTCGTCACGACTGACCGCGAACCGGCCGTCGCAACGGATGGAGGAACACCGAGCGAATCGGGAGGGAAACCATGAGCGTCGGTCGGCTGCGGTCGGCGGTCACGGGCAGCGGCCTCAGACGCGGCCTCGCCTACGGACTGGGCGCGCTGGTCGCCATCGCCGCACTCTACGGACTCGTCTTCCCCGAAACGCTCGCCGGCGACCTGCTGGGACTGGCGACCAGCGAGAGCACGCTCGGGGCGGCGCTCCGGCTCGCGGTACCCATTGCCTGTGCGGCCGTCGGCGGCATCTTCGCCGAGAAGGCCGGTGTCATCAACATCGGACTGGAGGGACTGTTGATCATCTCGGCCTTTACAGGGGTGTTCGTCACCGACGCGGTCGGCTCGGTCTTCTCGATACCCAGTATCTGGGTCGGCTTCGTCGCCGGTGTGCTCGCCAGCACGCTGCTGTCGCTGCTGTTCGCGGTTGTCTGCATCGAATTCCGGGCGGACCAGATCATCGCCGGACTCGCCGTCTGGCTCATCGCGCTCGGGCTTGCACCCTTCGCGGCCACGGTCGTCTACGGCAGCGTCAACACCGCCAGCGTGGGCACGCTCGGCACGTGGACGATTCCCGTGCTCTCGGAGCTACCGTTCGTCGGCCCGGTCCTGTTCGACGCCAGCCCGACGGTCTATCTGATGTTCGTCGTCGTCGGCGGCGGCTGGTACGTGCTCAATCGGACCTCGTTCGGCCGGCACGTGCGCGCGAGCGGCGAGAACCCGAAAGCACTCGACACCGCCGGCGTCGACGTGACGCGGGTGCGCTATCTGGCCATCACCCTCTCGGGCGTGCTCGCGGGCATCGGCGGCGTCGGCCTCTCGCTCGGGCAGGTCGGCCAGTTCATCGGCAACGGCCAGACGATGGTCAACGGTCGGGGGTTCATCGCCATCGTCGCCTATCTGTTCGGGAACTACAACCCAATCGGCGCGTTCGGGGCCGCAGTGCTCTTTGCGGGCCTCGATGCGCTCCAGCTTCGCCTCCAGCAGATCCCGGCCTACATGGTGCCCGGGTCGCTCATCCAGACGATACCCTACATCACCGTGATAGTCGTCCTCGCGCTCGTCGGGCGCACGCGCGTTCCCTCGGCGGCCGGCGAGCACTACGAATCCGGCGAGGACTGAGCGGTCGACGGTTCGACCACACGCTTCGAGTGTTACGAGCGGTGGGTTGATGACGGCCGCACCGGTAGGGTGGGTATGCGCGTTCGTGACTGGCAAGATATTTTGGAGGAGGTTGTCGATTCGGGAGCCGACGCGGGCGACTGGCGGGCGGTCGCGGGCAACCGTGATCGGGGCATCGGCGAGGACATGTATATCGGCCACCCCGCCGCCGGCGTCTTTCAGCTCAAAACCTACGCGAAGAATCCATACGAAGTGCACGGCGTCGGCACGCAGGTGGCTCGCCGCATCGACGACGACCTCGACCCGCTCTTTCCCGACGCGGCGGCGGGTCGCTTCGGCGTCCAGTCCCCAGTCGAGGACGAACGGGAGGCCAAAGCGGCGGCAAACAGGTTAGAGGGTGTGCTCGAAGCCCACTCGGAAGCGCCGACGACCGGGGACGACCTCTTCGAGGACGTGATGGGTGCGCTCGACAGCCCCGCCTACGGTCCGATCGAACACGATAGCTACGGCCGCCCGGACGGACTCGACGACCTCTCGGGGGAGTTCGCGGAGGCCGAACGCCTGCTGAACGCCGAACTCGACGATCTCGTGAACGAGGACGAGACGAATCGCGGCTTCCAATAGGCGTAAACCGCATCGTCGCTTTCGCCCGGTATGAGCGCTGAAGCCACCATCGACACCTACTACGACGCGCTCCGGGACGGCGAGCCACTCGCCCCGTTTTTCGCCGCCGACGCACTCGTCAAGTTCGGCATCGGCGAGCGCCTCGTCGGCTACGACGACATCGAAGCGGGACTGCGCGAGCAGACACGAACCACGGAGGAGTGGACCGTCGAGAGCCACGACCTGCAGGTTACCGAAGAGGGTGAGTTCGCGTGGTTCGCCGACGATGTACGGATGGCATGGAGAGGAGAGAGCGGACGCCACGACCACCGGACGCGCTGGAGCGGCACACTTCGACGGGACGAGGACTGGAAATTCGTCGGAATGCACGTCAGCGTCCCCGTGGATCCCTGATGGTCGGGCCGACCACGCGCGAGGAGCGCCGCGCCGCCTCGCGCCGGTTCAAAGCCGGGTTCGTCGTCCTCGTCGGGCTTTCGGCCGGTCTCATCACGCTACAGGGCGACGTCTCGATCCTCCTCACGCTGCTTTCGGTGCTCGCCGGCCTGCTCGTCGGCGTCGTCGTGGTCGCGTTCGCCTTCCCGAGCGGCCTTCGTGGGAATTAGTCGACGCGCGCGAGCCACGTCTCCGGCGCGTCGATTTCGGCGTCGCTCGGCAGGTTTTCGGGGACTTCCCAGACGAGACTCGCCGTCTCGATATCGCGCGCCTCGACGACGTAATCGAAGAAGGCTTTCCCGCGCTCGTACTGGCGACGTTTCATCCCGATGCCGAGCAATCGACCGACGAGTTCGAAGAGGGGACCGCGACCGCGCCGGCGGGCCTCGACTTTCTCGCGCAAGTCCTCGTACTCGTCGTCGAACGCGCGGTCCATCAGCAGTTCGGCGTAGCCCTCGACGGCGGTCATCGCGGCGTTCAGTTCGCGGAACGACTGACGGTCCAACTTGCCATCGCCGAGCGCCTCGACGCTTCGCTCCATTCGGGCTTCGAGATGGTCGGGTAGCCACGGGGCCGCGCCGAACTCGGCGGCGTGGGTCACCTCGTGGAAGGCGATCCAGCGACGAAAGCGCTCCTCGGAGACGTCGAGTTCGTCGGCGACGCGGGCGATGTTCGGCTGGACGAAATACAGCGCGTGCGTTTCGCTTGGTGATTCGGCGAGCAGGAGTGGGTCGTACTGGCCGAGGACGTTGCTGGCGAGGAAGGCGAGCGCGACGCTCATCGAGCCGGTGTTGAGCACGCGCGCGAGACCCGCGAGGTTCGGGCCGTTCGCTTCGAGCGTGCCCATCACGCGCTCGAAGGTCGCCACGTTGGCGTCGATCCAGTGGTGGCGGTTTTGCACCTCGATGGTGTCGGGCACGTCGAAGTCGACGCCGGCGACTTCGCCGACGCGGGCGCGTGCGTCGCGGACGTCCCGCGCGTACCCGTCGCGTGCCGCTGGCGAAAGCGAGAGTTCGCCGGCGTCGACGGCGGCCTTCGCGGCCTCGGTGACGGCCGTCCAGTCGATGAGACCGTCGCCGGAGGCCGCCGTAATCGCCCGAACGCTGTCGTAGAGGGTCACAGGAAATCGTCGCGCCGACCGGTCAAAGCGCTTTGGCCTCGTTCGGAACGTCGCAATAGGTGTTCGCGGCTGGGAGTCGGAAAAGTCATGAATCGGAAGCGTAGCGAACGCCGGTTGGACGTGAACGGCCCGATTACAGCTCTTCGAACTCGTCCTCGAAGTCGTCGCCGCCACCGAGATAGCGGCGTGCGAGCAGCGCGAAACCGACGAGCAACACCAACACGAGCAGCGCCTTGCCCTTGCTTCGGCCGCCGGATTCGTCCTCGTCGTCTTCGGCTGCCTCGTCGATCTCGACGACAGCGCCGTGCTCGTCGGTCTCGTCCGCCGCGTCGTCTTCGTCGGTCTCGCCGATCTGGACGGTACTGCCGCCGTCGGCGCTCGCCTCCGAACCGCTCGATTCGGTGCCGAAGTCGGTCTCGCCGAACACCGACTGTTCGTCGTCCTCGCTCTCGCCACCGAGACCGAGTCGATCACGGACGATGCTGCCGAGGTCCGAGCCGAGTTCCATGTCGCTCGAGAACTCGTTGTCCTCGGCGTGCAGGTGAAGTTCGAGCAGGGTCAAGTTGTCTGCCATAGCGCCGGGTTCGCCTTCGGTCACCTTATTCGTTTGGGCTTCGAGTGCCGGCATCGTCGGGTCTCGAGACTCGTCGTTACAGCCATCGTCGTCCCGTCGAGGGATTCGCGCGGCCGCTCGTCGTCCGAACGGGATCCGTGGTGCCTCGAATCCCGATGGTTCATGGCGCTCGAAGCGCTACGTCGGACGTGAACGAACGCCAGCGTACATTCCTTGAAGATCTGCTTGAGACGCCGAGTCCATCGGGCTTCGAGACCCGTGGGCAGCGCGTCTGGACCGACTACGTCGAGGGATTCGCCGACGAGGTGCGGACCGATTCCTACGGGAACGCCATCGCCGTCCACGAGGGTTCGGGGGACGGACCGAGCGTGGCGCTGACCGGCCACGCCGACGAGATCGGGTTCGTGGTCCGCGACATCGACGGCGACGGGTTCGTGCGTCTGGGAGCCATCGGCGGCGCGGACAAAACCGTCTCGCGCGGCCAGCACGTCACGATCCACGCCGCAAACGGCTCGGTTCCGGGCGTCATCGGCCAGACGGCGATCCACCTCCGCGACGAACACGAGACCGCGGACATCGAAGAGCAGCACGTCGACATCGGCGTCGAGAGCGGGGAGCGCGCCCGGGAACTGGTCGCGGTCGGCGACCCGATGACCGTCGAGGGAAGAGTGAGAGAACTCGACGATACCCGGCTCGCCGCCCGTGGGATGGACAACCGCATCGGCACGTGGGCCGCCGCCGAGGGGCTGCGCCGCGCGAGCGAGGCCGACGTCGACGCGACAGTCTACGCCGTGAGCACGGTTCAGGAGGAGGTCGGTCTCCAGGGGGCGAAGATGGTCGGCTTCGACCTCGCGCCCGACGCGGCGATCGTCGTCGACGTGACCCACGCGACCGACGACCCCCAGACGCCGGCGAACCGCAGCACGGGCGTCGAACTCGGCGGCGGACCGGCGATCGCCCGCGGCGGGGCGAACCATCCCGTACTGGTCGAATCGATGCGCGACGTCGCCGCCGCCTCGGAAATCCCGATCCAGTTGCAGGCGACCGGGTCGCGGACGGGCACCGACGCCGACGCCATCTTCACCGCACGCGGCGGGATCCCGTCGCTGAATCTCGGGCTTCCCAATCGCTACATGCACACGCCCGTCGAGGTCATCGACACGACCGATCTCGACGCGCTCGCCGACCTGCTCGGGCGGTTCGCGGCCGATATCGATGCCGACGAGACGTTCGCCGTCGATATCTGATTCATCGTACCCGTGGCCGGCACGCTTAAGTCGAGAACCCGGCGAGTGAGCGTATGAGCGGACGCCCCCTCGACGTGCTCGAAGCGACACTCGGCGACAGCGTCACCGTCCGGCTGAAGGACGGCGCGACCTACACCGGCGATCTGGGTGGGTACGACCAGCATCTGAACGTCGTGCTCGACCCCGCAAGCGGCGACCCCGATTCGACCGTCGAGGAGGGGACGTCGGAGGCGGTCGAGAGCACAACGATTATCCGCGGCGACAACGTCGTCTCGATAACACCATGACCGGGTCCGGAACGCCGAGCCAAGGCAAGAAGAACAAAACCGTTCACGTGAAGTGCCGCCGCTGCGGCGAGGCCTCCTACCACAAGACGAAGAAGGTCTGTGCCTCCTGTGGCTTCGGGAAATCCGCCAAACGCCGCGAGTACGCGTGGCAGGAAAAAGCCGGCGAATAGATGCACGAAAAGTGCGGCGTCGTCGGCGTCTCACTCGCCGACCGCGCCGCCGCACGACCGATTTACTACGCGCTCTACGCCCTCCAGCACCGCGGCCAGGAGTCGGCGGGCATCGTCACTCACGACGGATTTCAACAGCATTCTCATGTCGAAATGGGACTCGTCGGCGACGCGTTCGGTCCCGACGACATCGCCGAACTCGGCGGGTCGAACGGCATCGGTCACGTTCGGTATCCGACCTCGGGTAGCGTCGATGCGTCCTGTGCCCAACCGTTCTCGGTCTCGTTCAAGAGCGGCTCGCTCGGGCTCTCGCACAACGGGAACCTCGTCAACGCGGGCGCGCTCCGCGACGAACTCGCCGGGTTGGGCCACGCCTTCACCTCCGACGGCGACACAGAAGTTATCGCCCACGACCTCGCGCGCAACCTCCTCGACGCGGATCTCGTGACTGCCGTCGAGGAAACCATGAGCAAGGTCCACGGCTCGTACTCGCTCGCGGTGATGCACGACGACCGCGTGCTCGGACTGCGCGACCCCGAGGGGAATCGGCCGCTCTGTCTCGGCGAACTCGACGACGGCTACGTGCTCGCCAGCGAGAGTGCCGCGGTCGACGCGCTCGACGGCGAACTGATCAGGGACGTCCAACCGGGCGAACTCGTCGTGCTCGAACCGGATGGACAGGGCTACGAGACCTATCGACTGACCGACCCCGCACACACCGCCCGCTGCTTTTTCGAGCACGTCTACTTCGCCAGACCCGACTCGACGGTCGACGGCGAACTGGTCTACGAGGTTCGCCGCGAACTCGGGCGCAAACTCTGGGCCGAGGACGGCATCGACAGCGACGTCGTGATGCCCGTGCCCGACTCGGGGCGCGCGTTCGCCTCGGGCTACGCCGAGGCCGCGAACGACTCCGGGGGCAGCGTCGAGTTCGCCGAGGGGCTGATGAAAAATCGGTACGTCGGTCGGACCTTCATCATGCCGAGCCAGGACGAGCGCGAGCGCGCCGTCCGACTGAAACTCAACCCCATCAAATCGACCGTCGAGGGCAAAACCGTCACGCTCATCGACGACTCCATCGTTCGGGGAACGACCTCGACCCAACTGGTCGACCTCCTCTACGACGTGGGTGCCGAGGAGGTCCATCTCCGCATCGGCTCGCCGCCCATCGTCGCGCCCTGCTACATGGGCATCGACATGGCGAGCCGCGAGGAACTCATCGCCGCCGGGAAAAGTGTCGACGAGGTCCGAGAGACGGTGGGAGCCGACAGCCTCGCGTACCTCTCGCCCGAATCGATCGCGGACGCGCTCGATAGTTCCCAGGCGGACCTCTGTATGGGCTGTGTGACCGGGGAGTATCCCTACGACATCGACGGCGAGGCCACCGACCGCCCGGTCAGCCGCCCGGTCGTGAGCGACTGATCAGTAGACGTCTTCCAGAAACGACCGGATGGCCGCGGTCGCCGCTTCGGGGTTCTCCGTGTTCGAACTGTGACCGGCTTCCGGAATCAACTCCTGGCGAGCGTCGGGGAGTTCGTCGAGCATCGACTTCGTGCGCTCGGGTTCGAGCGAGATGTCCTCTTTCCCGTGGACCGAGAGCACAGGTGTGTGGATGGCGGAGAGTTCGTCGGTGAAATCCGGCCGGTCGAGCCACGAGTGCATCTCCCGATAGAAGCCCTCGGTTGGATACGTTTGCCAGCGCTCGACCCAGTGCTTGACAAGCGCGGGGTTCTCCTCAAGGGTGGTCGCGCCGAAGAGCTGGTTTTTCGCGACGTCGACCATGAAATCGGCGAACTCGCCGTCCTCGCGGGCTTGGTTCGCCATCTGGCGGTACTGCTCGCGCTCGTCGTCGGTGTGTGGCTCGGCGATGGCGTCGATCAAAACCACGCCCTCCAACTGGTCGGGATAGCGCTCGGCGAAGCGCAGCGCCATGAACCCGCCCATCGACATCCCACAGAGCACGAACGAGTCGATGTCGAGTGCATCCGTGAGTGCATCGGCGTCGTCGGCGAGGTCGTAGAGATCGTAGTCGGTCGCGTACTGGTCGGTCCGCGCCCGGAGGTCGTAGGCGATGGTTCGGTACTCGTCCGCGAGGGCGTCGAGCTGCGGGTCGAACATCGTCCGGTCCATCAGCGTTCCGTGCGCGAAGACGATGGCCGGTCCCTCGCCCCGATCGGTGCTGACGGTCTCCGGGCGCAGTCGATACCGCTCGGTCGCCACCTCGTCCGATTCGGACATGGATAACATCCGCCTGCAGGCGACTTATATCTAGGCGCGTAGCCGAAATCGATGGCGAAAAGCGGTGTCCCGCTCGTCCGTCATGGACGCTGCTCGGGACGTCTCAGTCGGCGTTGGTGCCGGTCTCCGGGAGCGCGGCCTCGTCGTCCTCGTCGACGGCACCGTCACCGTCGTTGTCCACGTCGTCGGAGTTGCCGCTGTCGGCCTCGTCGTCCTCGTCGATGGCCCCATCGCCGTCGTCATCGTCCTCGGCGTTGCCGCCGAAGTCGTCAGCGCCATCGTCGCCGTCGTCGGATTCGTCGTCCTCGTCGATCGCTCCGTCGCCGTCGTCATCGTCGTTCGATGGACCTGCGTTGCCTTCATCGTCTTCGTCGACGGCACCGTCACCGTCGTCGTCCTCGTCGTTCGCGCCGCGTTCGTCACCGCCCGCGCCGAACTCGTGGATGGTTCGTCCGTCGTCGCCCCGGACGACGAGTGTCACCGAGTTGTTGACACCGTCGATATCGACCGCGTCGCAGTCTGCGACCCCGCTATCGCCGCAGTCAAGCGCAATGGACGAGCCACGGTCGGTGGTGTCGGTCCCCTCGCCGATCGAGACCGTTCCGTCGTCGATGCCGACGACGACTCGCACTCTGTTGTCGTCGCCGTCGATGTCGACGAGGTCGTGGTCCGTGACCGTAGCACCGTCGGCCCCACAGGTGAGTGCGACGCTCACGTTGCCGCCACCGTCGGTCGCATTGCTCGTGAGGTCGGTCGAGACGGTGTTGCCATCGCCGTCGACGTCGACGATGTCACAGTCGCTCACGCGGTCCGACCCACCGGTGGCGTTCGAGTCGGTCGAGACCGCCGACGTGTCGGCAACCGCCGGGCCGTCGACGACTGCCGGCGTGCCCGGACCGGCCACCGGCATCGAGGCGACGCCACCGACCGCGGCCCCTGTAAACGCACAGAGTGCAACGAGCGTGATCGTGAGTCGGTTCGCCGTCATGGTTCGATATATCGCCGTGATGGGTCGTGGACAGTATGTGTCAAGTTCATTCGTCTGTTGTCTCGTCGCCGCGTTGTTCGGTGACAGGCACCGACAGTACAGGCAAAAACGGGTGGATGCGGTGTTCAGTCGCGCCGCAGCATCAGGACGCTTCCGAACAGTCCGAGTACGGTCATCAGTCCAACCGTCACCCCTGGGAAGGGAATCATGCTGCTGACGGCGGTCGTGCTTCCCTGCGAAGTGGACGTCTGATCCGTGGCGGTTCCGGTCGTGGCCTGCGTCGCCGTGTCGCTCGTGGTTTGCGTTCCGTCAGTCGGACTCGGCGTTGCGCTGGTAGTAGTACCGACATCGGGGGGCACGTCCTGTCCGGTGAGATCTTCGAGGAAGGTGATAATCACCTGTGGGCCCTGATCGAGGTTATCGACCAACTCACCGAGGTCGACGTTGCCTGCCAGAATCTGATCTTCGAGGAAGGAGGTCAGGTCGTCGATGCCCAGCGCGTTGAGCACTGGGTTGAGTACTGGCCCAAGCGTTTCCTCGACCGCATCTGCCAGCGGTTCCGTGATGACGCCGACCAACGTCTCGAACTCGACCGTTCCCACGTTGTTGTCGGGAGTGGTGTCGTCCGTGAGGAGCGTTGCGGTGTTATTCACTTCGGAATCGCCGACGATGACGACTGCAGTAGTGAGTTCCAGTTCCGCGCTCTCGCCCGGTGCGAGTGAACTCACGGTGAAGTTTCCGGTTCCTGGGTCGTAGTTCCCGCTGTCCGAGCTGGCGTCGACGAGCAGGTTGGCGCTCGTTTCGAGGCTTGCGAGATCGGTTTCGCTCAGCAGTGGCATCTCGTCTTGAACCACTACATCTTCGGCGGTCTCGTCCCCGTTGTTCGTCACAGTAACCGTATACTGGACCGTCACGTCTGCATCCCCGTCGGGGTCGATGATGGCGTTTCCTGCCGTCTTCGTCACCGAGATGTCGGTAAGACCACCGTCACCAGGCGTCTCGGTACCGTTGTCACCGTCGCCACTCCCGTTGTCGTCGCCGGGTCCGTCGCCATCGCCGGTTCCATCATCGGTACCGTTGTCGTCACCGGGCGTCTCGGTGCCGTTGTCGTCGCCGTCGCCGGGCGTCTCCACGTCACCGGGACCGTCCTCGTCGATGACGTTGATCGTACCGTTGTTGTAGACGACGATCGTCGTGCTGTTGTCGACGTTCGTGACGCTCTTGTCGACGTACACGCTGCTCAGGTTGATCGTCTGATCGCCGTTGACGATGTTGTTGACGATCGTGCTGTTGGAGATGTTCTCGTTGTTGATCGCCGCGTTGACCTCCCTCTGGTCGATGAAGTCATAGTCGAAGAGGTACTGCAGAACGGTACTGTTGTCGACGTCGCCTACGCTCTGGTCGTTGTCGCCGGTGTCGGCGCTGTCGTCCCCGCCGTCGGCATCACCGGCACCGTCGTCCGTCCCGTCGTCGTTCGCACCGTCACCGTCGTCCGCGCCGTCGCTGCCGTCTCCGCCGTCGTCACCATCCGCGTCATCGTCACCATCCGCGCCGTCACCGCCATCCGTGCCGTCGTCGTTCGCACCGTCACTGCCGTCCGTGCTATCACTTCCGTCTGCGCCGTCACTGCCATCCGCACCATCGCTGCCGTCTGCGCCGTCCGCACCGTCGCTTCCGTCAGCACCGTCGCTGCCATCCGCACCGTCCGCACCGTCGCTGCCATCCGCACCGTCCGCACCGTCACCATCGTCGCCGTCGGAGTCGTCGGCCTCCTGGTTGGTGTTGACGTCCTCGCCGTTCACGTTGACGTCGACTTCTTTCGTGCTCCCTTCGTCAGCGGTGCTACCGTCGTCGGCGCTTGCGTCCCCGCTATCCCCGCTGGCGTCGTCGGCACCGCCGCCGGCATCCCCGCCGTTACCGCCGTCCCCACAGTTGATGTTGAGATCGCTGTTCTCCTGCTGGATGTCGACGTTGACCGAATTGTCGTCACCGTCCACGTCCACCAGATCACAGTCGTCAGTCGCCGTGTTGTCGTTCGCAAGCACTGGTGTCGCAGTCATCCCGATGACCGTCAACAGTGCGAGCACAACGACCCCACCGCGTTTCATGAGTTCTTTCGACATGCAACGGGACTTCGAGCAAGCGAATCATTCATGAAGATTGTGCCGGATATATCGCGCTCTTTTTCACGAAGATAATCAAAAATCTTTATATGGGACCTAGTAGTGACAATGAAGAACTCCTTCGTAACAGACATAATATGATATAATATGCCACGGCGAATCGCCTCCGAGAATGAGATGGAAGCCCTTTTAACGAATCGCGGGATACCATCTACTCGCGCGTGGGTAGCCAAGCTAGGCCAACGGCGCAGCGTTGAGGGCGCTGTCCTGTAGAGGTCCGCCGGTTCAAATCCGGTCCCACGCACTCCCACTTTTTGCTACGCTCGGTCGTGCGCAGAGCGCACTCCCTCGCTTGCAAAAACGTGGGGAAAAAGCCGGCGTCACCCCCTCACTCCGTTCGGGGATTCCTCGGCCCGCTCACTCGTTTCACTCGTTCGCGGTACGATCACTTCACTACCGCAACCGCACCACCGAAGCCCTCGCGCTCCCACTGGTCGCGCTCGCCCTTCATCCGCCAGGAACCGCTACCGCCCCGCTACCGCACCGCCGCCTCAAACGTCGCGCTCGATGACGAAATGCGTGAACTCCGCGAGGTTGTCCGCGGGTTCGTCGGCGAGGTCGAGTTCGGCGAGGTGCTCGCGGGCTTCGGCAGCGATGTCGAGTGCGCACTCGCGGGCGTAGGCGACACTACCCGTCTCCTCGAAGATTTCGATGACCTCGGCGATGTCCTCCTCACTGTTCTCGTCGGCCCAGAGCAGTTCTTCGAGTCTGGCGGCCCGTTCGGGCGTAGCCTCACGGGCGGCGTGAATCGCCACCAGCGTCTTCTTGCCCTCGCGCACGTCGTTGCCGACACCCTTGCCGAACGCGCCGCCGTGTTCGGCGGCCGTCTCGACGTCGAGGATGTCGTCGCCGATCTGGAAGGCGATGGACATGAGTTCGGCGTAGCGCGCGGCGTGGCCTTCGACGTCGTCGGGTTGGTCGGTGAGCAGTGCGGCCAGTCGGGCGACGATACGCCCGAGACAGCCGGTCTTGCAGGCACACATCTCCAGATACTGCGCTTCGCTCATCTCGATCGCCTGCTGGTTGTGCCAGTGGATGTCCATCCCCTGTCCGAGATGGGTGCGATTGAGTTCGTGCATCAGCATCTCGTAGATTTCGAGACGAACCTCCGGATCGAGGTCGGCGGGGTCCTGTGCGACGATCTTGAGCGGGAAGAAGTACATCGCGTTGCCCGCGTTGAGCGCCGTGTCCGTCCCGAACTCGTGATGGAGCGCCGGTCCACCCCGGCGCATCGTCGCGCCGTCCTCGACGTCGTCGACGATGATCGTCCCATTGTGGAGGATTTCGGGGATGCAGGCGTAGGGGAGATAGTCGTGTGGGTCGACACCGAAGCCATCGAGGAGCAGACAGCAGACGACCGCGCGCCAGCGCTTGCCACCGCGGTCGAGCAGCGTCCAGACGGGATCGGGAAGCGCGCGCTGGATGGCGTCCGCATCGTACTCGTAGGTCGGCGCGCCGAAGAAGTCACTCGCGTACTCGACGTCGGTCTCGCGCGGCAGCAGCCGCTCGATTTCCGCGTCGATGACCGGTCGCCACGCCGCGAGCACGTCGCGCATACGCCGAGAACCACGGCGGCGGGCTAAAAATGCTCGTTTGCCAATCGAAGGGAAACGCTTAGCACGCGGTCGCCAGCAGTGACGCCATGACAGAGTGGATCGGCGAGACGTTCACGAGCGACACGGGCTGGAGTCACCTCGAAACACTCGTCGACATCGGCAACCGGATGGCCGGCAGCGAGGGCGAGCGCCGCGCCGCCGAAGCCACCCGCGACGCGCTCAAAGACGCCGGCGCGCGGAACGCCCGACTAGAGGAGTTCGACATCCAGGGCTGGACGCGCGGCGAGAGCGCCATCCGCGCGGGCGATGACGAGAGCGCCTGCATCGCGCTTCCGCGGAGTCCGAGCGCCGAGGCAACTGGTGAGTTCGCCGATCTCGGCTACGGCCTACCCGAGGATTTCGAGGAACGCGACATCGAGGAGAAGGTCGTGATGGCCGCGAGCGACGTGCCCGATCACCACGACCGGTTCGTTCACAGAACGGAAAAGTATCATCGGGCGGTCGCGGGCGGGGCGGCCGCGTTCGTCTTCCGCAATCACGTGCCCGGTCAGCTCCCACCCACGGGAAGCGTCGGCGGTGCCGACGGCCCGATCGGCGAGATTCCAGCCGTCGGCGTCTCGAAGGAGGTCGGGACACGTCTCGGCCGGCGATACGACGGCGAGCGGATGAACGTCACAGTCGACGCCGATATTCACGACGCGACGAGTCGGAACGTTCACGCCGAACTCGGACCGCAGAGCGACGAACGAGTGCTCGTGACGAGCCACGTCGATGCCCACGACATCGCCGAGGGGGCGATGGACAACGGTGCTGGCACGGCGATGGTCGTCGAACTCGCCCGCGCGCTCGCCGACCGGGAGGACGAACTCGACACGACCGTGGAGTTCGTCGCGTTCGGGGCCGAGGAGGTCGGACTGTGTGGCTCGGAGTATCTGGCCGCGGAGACCGATCTCGATTCGGTGAAGGCCGTGCTCAACAACGACGGCGTCGTCGCCGGACGGACGCTCTCGCTGTTGACTCACGGCTTCGACGAACTCGGCGTGGTCGCGGAGGGGGTCGGGGAGTGCTTCGATCATCCCATGAAGACGGTGCCCAAACAGGGACCACACAGCGACCACTGGCCGTTCGTCCGTTGGGGCGTGCCGAGCTACCACGTCACGAGCGACACGGGACCCGACCGAGGCTGGGGCCACACGCACGCCGACACGCTCGACAAGCTTGACTTGCGCACGTTCCGCGAGCAGGCGATTTTGCTCACCGAACTCGCCGTCTCGCTTGCCGACGACGATTTCACTGTTTCCCGCGCCGACCCCGAGGCGATCGCGGCCGCGCTCGAAGCCGAGGGCGAGGCTGCGGGGATGAAACTCACCGGCGAGTGGCCGTACTGATGCAGTAGGCTCATTTCGGCGCGCCCGAAGGGGAGGTATGACCGACCTGTGTTCGACGCACATCGAGAACCGGGAGATGGTCCAGCCCAATCACGCGAACAACCTCCAGAGCGTCCACGGCGGCAACGTGATGAAGTGGATGGACGAAGTGGGCGCGATGAGCGCGATGCGATTCGCGGGCAACGCCTGTGTCACCGCGCGGATCAACCAAGTGGACTTCGAGCGGCCCATCCGGGTGGGTGACGTCGCGTTCATCGAATCCTACGTCTATCGGGCCGGCCAGACGAGCGTCCACGTCCACCTGCAGACCTACCGCGAGGACCTCACCAGCGGCGAGCGCGAGAAGACCACCGAATCGTACTTCGTCTACGTCGCCATCGACGAGGACGGTACCCCCACGACCGTTCCCGACCTCACCGTCGATTCCGAGGAGGGTGAGCGGCTGCACGCGGCCGCGCTCGACGGTGAGGACAACACCGGTTCGGGTGTGACTCGGGACGAGTGAAAGGGACTCCGAGCCGGAGTTCGAGAAACGGCGTACGAGGAGCGAAAATCGTGAGATGCGACCGGCGAGTGCCGGCTTTCAGGCGGTCTTCGCACCGTCTTCCGGCGAGACGGGCCCTTCCTCGACGGCGAGATCGTCTTCGGCCGGAAGCGCGGTGAGTTCGGTGTAGGCGGCGGCGAGCACGGCCGTCGAGTAGACGGTCACGATGGCGCTACCGGCCTGTGCGACGACGAGACCGATGGTCGAGCCGGCGATGGCCCCGAGACCGAAGACAATATCGACGGCGAGCGCGGCGAGCATGACCGCGACGCCCAACAGGAGCAGCGAGAAGCGGTGCCCGCGGGTGAGTGCCCAGCTGCTGCGAAAGCCCTGAACGAAGTTCTGGTCCTCGACGGCGACGTGAACGGTCCAGAACGCGAGGGTCACGAGCAGGAAGATGCCCGGAATGACCAGAGCAACGAGTCCCAGCCCGACGATGAGCCCGAACACGATGGCCCCCACGAAGACGTTGAGTGCCGCCCAGCCCATGTTCCGGGTGAAGTGCTCGCGCGACAGGTGTTCGGTTTCGTCGCTGACGAACACCCGAATCGCGGCGATAGAGACCACGAGGCTCGCGATCGCGAGCACGAACGAGAGAAGACCGGCGACGACCGGCGGCAGGGCGAACAGCGCGCTCGCTCCCGCCTCGACCGGGACGAACTGCTGGTTCGCCGCGTACCGAGCGAGTCCTGCCCCGAGGAGACCGCTGAGCGCCGAGAGCACGAACACGAGTCCGATGAGCATGAGACCGTTGCGTTTGCTGGTTCTGCGTGCACCCTCCTTGAGTACGGCTGTGATGTGTACGGACATAACGGATACGTAGAGGTGTCGTGAGGAGATAAACATTCCGTGACTGATAATATCATTTGGGTATATTGCGATGGCCGCCGTTTCGCGCGGGGAGAATCGTTCCGCCGGCGAGAGGCGCTCGGTTTCGCGTCGAGCGCGCCGTCCCGACAGGGGTAAGAAAGGCCGGTCCATGAATCGGGCAATGAGCGATTCGACGGCGACGACGGACGAGGGAAGCGTCCGCGTCGTCGGGACGGCCCACGTCTCCCCCGAGAGCGTCGGCGAGGTCGAGCGCACCATCGCCGAGGAACGACCCGACGTGGTGGCGGTCGAACTCGACGAGGGCCGCTTTCGCCAACTCAAGGGCGAACAGCCCGACGATCTGTCGGCGGGCGACCTCCTGCGCGGCAACACGGTCTTCCAGTTTCTCGCCTACTGGATGCTCTCGTACGTCCAGACCCGCCTCGGCGACGAGTTCGACATCAGCCCCGGAGCGGACATGCTCGCGGCCGTCGAGACCGCCGAAGAGGTCGGGTCGGGGGTAGCGCTCGTCGACCGCGACATCCAGATGACCATCCAGCGGTTCTGGGCGCGGATGACCGGTGGCGAGAAACTGCAAATGTTGCTGAGCCTCCCGCTGGCGTTCGCCTCGCCGCTCGCGGTCGGACTGGGTATCGGTCTCACGACCGGGCTCCTGCTCGGCGTTCCACTGGAGGCCTTTCTCGGCCCGCTCGTGCTGCCGGCGACGCCCGCCATTCCCGGACTCCTCGTCTCGATAGCGGACTTCCTGCTGGTCGCAACCGTCCTGGGTCTCGCTCTCGGGACTCTCCTCACGACGGCGTTCGTCTGGAGCGCGCCCGAAGAGGACGAACAAGAGGAGTTCGACATCGAGGACATGACCGACACCGACGTCGTGAGCACCATGCTCGAAGAGTTCAGACAGTTCTCGCCGGGTGGCGCGGAGGCACTCATCGACGAGCGCGACGCCTTCATCGCCCACCGGCTGGTGGCGCTGCGCGAACAGGGCCATCGCGTCGTCGCGGTCGTCGGCGCGGGCCACCGAGAGGGCATCGAGCGCTATCTCGGCCATCCCGAAACGCTGCCGCCGATGGACTCGTTGGTCGGCCACGAGAGCGGCCGGCGCTTTTCGCCCTATAAAATCCTCGGCTACCTGTTCACGCTCGGCTTCCTCGTCTTCTTCCTCCTGCTGGCCATGGCCGGCGCGCGCAACGGTTTCCTCCTTCGACTGTTCGGCGCGTGGTTTTTCATCAACGGCATCTTCGCCACCGTCCTCGCCAAACTCGGCGGCGCACACTGGGCGAGCGCGCTCGTCGGCGGCGCGGTCGCGTGGCTCACGAGCGTGAACCCGTTACTGGCTCCGGGTTGGTTCGCCGGCTACGTCGAACTCCGCTATCTCGACGTCAACGTCGGCGACATCAACACCCTGAACGAGATCCTGAGTGACGAGGAGAGCCCGCTCGACGAACTCTGGGAACGCCTCCGGGAGGTCGCCCTCTTTCGACTCATCGCGATCGTCGCGCTCACCAACGTCGGTTCCATCGTGGCGAGTTTCCTGTTCGCGGCCATCGTTCTCCCGATACTCGCGGCAGGCGTCGGCGGCGTCGATGGCGTCGTTTCGTTGATGGTCCAAGGAGCCGAAAACAGCGCCGACCTCATCTGGGGGGCGCTCACGTGAGATTCGCCCGGCGCGAACTCGCCGACCTCGCGATCGCGTGGGTCGCCCTCGGGGTGGCGTTCGCACTCTTTTTCACGCCGCCGCTCCGGGGAATCCTCCTCGCCGGCGACGTCGATCTGCTGCTGTCGGGCCCTGTCTTTCGCTCGTTCGCACTCAGCATGCTCACCGCCGGCATCGGTTTCCTGTTGCACGAACTCGCGCACAAACTCGTCGCCCAGCGCTTCGGCCAGGTCGCCCACTTCCGCGCCGACTACGGCATGCTCTTTCTCGCGGTGGCGAGCGCCTTCGCGGGATTCCTCTTCGCCGCGCCCGGCGCAGTCTACCACCGCGGGCGTATCACGAAACGCCAGAACGGTCTCATCGCGCTCGCCGGCCCGGTGACGAACCTCGCTCTCGCAGTCGGGTTCGCGGCGCTTGCGCTCCTCTCGACTGGATTCCTCGGCACGGTCGGCGCGTTCGGCGTTGGCATCAACCTTCTATTAGCGGGGTTCAACATGCTCCCGTTCGGCCCGCTCGACGGGCGGACAGTTTTGTCGTGGAGCGTCGTCGTCTTCGCCATCACCTTCGTCGTGAGCGCCGGGTCGGCGGTCGCGGTCTTCGTGACCTTCGGATTCAGTCTCTAAATCGGGACGACGATCTCACCGACGGGCTTTTGTCCGCCTCCGCCGGCGCTTTCGCCATGACCGACGCAGAGGAGAGGCTCACGTACGCCGGTGCGGGCGTCGACATCGACGCAAGCGAGGCCGCGACCGCAGCGCTCGTGGGTGCAGCAGGCGAAAGCGAGGGCGATTACGCCGGCCTGGTCGACATCGGGGACCAGTACCTCGCGCTCGCTACCGACGGTGTGGGCACGAAACTGCTGGTCGCCGAAGCGCTGGACGATTACTCCACCGTGGGCATCGACTGCATCGCCATGAACGCCAACGACCTCGTGGCCGCCGGGGTCGAACCCGTGGCCTTCGTGGATTACCTCGCGGTCGACGAACCCGACGAGGGGACCGCCGCCGACCTCGGCACGGGACTCGCCGTCGGGGCCGAACGCGCGGGCGTCGCGCTGGTCGGCGGCGAGACAGCGGTGATGCCGGAGGTGATTCGCGGACTCGACATCGCCGGAACGTGTGCTGGTCTCGCCAAGGAGGACGACCTCTTCGGCGAGGCACGGATCGGCGACGCGCTCGTCGGGGTTCCGTCCTCGGGCATCCACTCGAACGGCCTGACGCTCGCACGCGGGGCCGCGACCCGGAATGGGGATTACGACGACTCCTTCCCCGACTCCGAGAAGACGGTCGGCGAAGTCCTGCTCGAACCCACCAGACTCTACACCGACCTCCCGCTGCACGACCACGCGACCCACGCCGCGGCCCACGTCACCGGCGGCGGCTGGACGAACCTCACACGGATGGGCTCGCACCGCTACGAGATCACGGACCCGCTGCCCGTCCCGCCGGTCTTCGAGTTCGTCGCCGAGCGGGGAGGGGTGGCCAGAGAAGAGTTGTATCGAACCTTCAACATGGGGATGGGCTTCGTCGCGGCGCTCGACCCCGACGACGCCGCCGCGCTTGCCGACGCCACGGACGGGCAGGTGGTCGGTCGTGTCGCCGAGGGCACGGGTGTCGCCGTCGACGAACTGGAACTCGACTGAGGCGGCGCGGGTCAGAGAATCAGGACAGATGAGCCGCCACGTCGGCTTCGGTGATGATGCCGAGCATCCGGCCGCTCTCGACGACGATGACGGCGTCGTGGTGGTCGAGGTGGGTATCGACCGTATCGAGGGTGGCCTCCGGAGCCACGGTCGTGATCGACTCGCGCATCACGTCCGCGACGGGGAGATCGGCGGCGTTCTCCGCCGAGGCACGCCGGACGTCCCCGTTCGAAATGATGCCCACTGGATAGCCGTCGTGAACCACCGGGAGCTGCGAGTAGCCCGCCTCGCCCATCCGGTCGATGGCCTCCCGAACGCTGTCGTCAGGTGCGACGGCGATCACCGAGGTGTGCATCAAATCGCGCGCACGCCGAATCCCGCCCTCGGCGGCGTCCAAGGCGGTGACGATGCGCCGCAGCGTCGAGAGTCTCGGATCGACGTCGCCGCTCTCGATACGCGCGATGAGCGGCTGGGAGACATCGGCGCGCTCGGCGAGCGCGCTCTGGGTGAGTTCGACGCGCCCTCGGCGCTCGCGCAAGTCCTCCGGCGTCGGCAGCTCCATGTCCGGCGATAACCGTGGGTAATGAAAAGCATTACGGAACCCCACCTTTTTCTGCGTCGGGTTCGCGCTCCGCGCGAACCGCTCCTTGAAAAATCTGGACCAAAAACTTCCGCTCACTCGCCTGCGGCTCGTTCGCGGTGAACCGTACTCGTTTCACTCGCGCGGACACACTCAACCGCCGCACAGCACCGCAGAAGCCCTCGGGCGCTCGCTTCGCTCACACCTCGCCCTTCATCCACCAAGGAAACCGCCCCGCAACTGCACCATAGCCGCCACAGCGGCCGCTCGGCGGTTGCAACCGATAAAAGCGCGTAACCTCAGAGAAGCTGGTCGAAGCTGTCGTACTCTTCGATTTCGGTGCCTTCCTCGGTGATTTCGGACATTATGATGCCGTTGCCGCTGGCGGTGTCGCGCTCGACGGCGCTCTTGACCGCGTTGGCGGCGACGGTTCTGGCCTCGTCGTTGCTCAGGCCGTCTTCGTACTGCTGTTCGAGGACACCGTAGGCGAAGGGCGACCCCGAGCCAGTCGCGTTGTAGTCCTCTTCCATCACGCTGCCCGCGGGGTCGATGCTGTAGATGTGACTGCCATCGCTGTCGACGCCGCCGAGAATCGGATGGACGATGAAGAAAGCTCCGCTGCGCAGGAAGTTGGATGTCAGCGTCGAGAGCGCCTGCATGCTCATCTCCTCGCCACGACGGGCCTCGTAGAGGTCCACCTCGGCTTTGAGGTTGTTGATGAGTGCCTGTGCTGCGCTCACTGCCCCCGAGATCGTCAGCGCGCCACGGGGATGGATCTGGGCGATCTTCTGGGCCTGCTTGCTCGCAACCATGTTGCCGGCGCTCGCCCGGCGGTCGGTGGCGAGCACCACTCCGTCGGTCGTGGTGAGACCGACGGTCGTCGTGCCGGTCTTGGTGATTTCGGCGTCGTCCATGTCGGGACTCGGCAGCGAGCCGAGTTCGGGTCCGTAGATGTCCTCGGTCGCCTGTCGGCCGGGCCGCGCGAGGTCCGGACCGTTTGGTAACTCAGGCATTGGCCCGCCTACTCGCCGGATGCTTAAAAGACCAGTCCTTCCGAATGCTCAGTTCTCGCTTGCGCGCTCGTGGGCCTCGCCGAGACGCTCGACGAGCCGATCGACAGGAAGCGATAGCCCGGCGCGTTCGGTGACCAACGCGAGCGGAAACGTGACGATACCTACCAGCAGCGCAGCCTGATAGGCGGCGAACAGCAGCGTGCGGTGCAGTCGTGCTTTCATGTCCTCGACGAGGGCCAGCCCGAGGGAGTATATAACTGTACCGGCCCCGGACCGATCATGACCCTCATCAACACACCGCCGCAGTCGTGCGATTCAATTTGGATTGAACGAAACGCAACCCGAGTTTCGAATGCGACCGTCGCGGGCGGGGCGATGGAAGTCCTACGGCGTTCGTCGCCATAACCTATCGCGGACTTCGAGTGCACGTGCGCGGCGAAACCGCAAGGTACGACACGCCGGGGACCCACAATCGACTGTGAGCGACTATCTCGTTGCGATGGAGGCGGCCTGGTTGGTTCGTGACGTCGAGAGCATCGACGACGCCATCGGCGTCGCGGTCAGCGAGGCTGGCAAACGGCTGAACGACAGGGACAAATCCTACGTCGAGGTCGACGTCGGCGCGACCGGCTGTCCGGCCTGTGGTGAACCGTTCGACTCGGCCTTTGTGGCTGCGGGCACGGCACTCGTGGGACTGGTCCTCGAAATCGAGATCTTCAACGCCGACGGCCGCGAACACGCCCAGCGCATCGCCAAGAGCGAGGTCGGCGGCGCACTCCGTGACGTGCCACTCGACGTCGTCGAGACCATCGAACACGACGTCGAAGAGGAGAGCTAACCGATATACCGGAGGTCGTCGTCGGTGGCCTGCTGGCCCTGTTCCATCTGCTGGATCTTCTGGACGACTTCCTCCATCTCGTCGGCGCGCTCTTCGAGCGACTCGAACCCGACCTCGAAGCCGACGAGTTCTTCGAGCGTTTCGAGCACCGCCCGCGCGCTCTTCGGGTCGACGAGATACCCGCTCGTCTCGCCCATCAGACACGCCGCCGGCAGGTCGCGGCGTGCGCCGAGACCCAAGAGAAGGCCGGAGACGCCGACGATGCCGCCGGCGGGTTCGCCCTCGCGGAACTCGACACCGCCCTCTTCGAGTTCGTCGGCGAGGGCGTCGGTGGTCGCGGCCCCGATGACGCCGTACTCGTCGATCAATTCACCGGTCGGAACGCCGCCGAGTGCGAACACCCGCTCGACCCCGTGGTCGGTCGCGAGGTCGAGAAACAGGTCGGTCAGACGGTAGTGGCCGGCGGCATCCTGTGCCTGATGGTCGCCAGTGAGCACGATCAGATCCTGTTCGTCGGCTTCGACGGCGTGGAGCTCGGCCGAGGCGAGTTTCGCGCGGCCGTCCTCGATGTTCACCTGCGGCGGGAAATGTTCGGAGTAGACCCGCGCGAGCAGTTCGCTGTCGAGTTCTTCGAGGAGATGCTCGGCGACGAGCTTGCCGACGTGGCCCACGCCGGGCAGTCCCTCGACGAGTACCGGGTCGGTCAGCGCCGGCTCCGCGAGTGTCTCGACGTCGAATTCGTCCATGGCTCAGTCGGACGCGCGCCGCTTAAGAGCGCGTCGGTACTCGCCATGCGGGTCCTCGGGGTTGTAGGGTGCCGGCGCGCTGTTGACTGCCGGGCCACCGCAGTCGGGACAGGTCGAACTGAGGGTGTAGATCGGACGGTCGTGAGTCGACTTCCACGTCTCGCAGACACGAATGGCCGATTTCATTTTCGAGGATTCTATTCGTCGTCGCTACGGCGCTCGCGGTGGAACTCGGCGGAGCCACCGTGGTCGGCGATGTGGGCCGCCGCACGGTCGGCGCTGGCTTCGAGTTCGCTCTCGGCGGTCTTGTAGTCGGGTGCCTGCACGCGGATGCGGTATTCGGGCGACCCCACGTACGTGACGTCGAGTTCGACCTCGTCTGGAAGGTCGCCGTTGCCCTCGGCGGCGTGGAGCGCCTCGCGGATGACGTCGACGCCGGTGCTGTCGGAACTCGTGAGATCGACGTAGCCCGCGACCGTCACGTACGGCACCGAGACGTTCTCGCGGGCGGTCTCGACGATGGCATCGATCTCGTCGTCCGAGAGGTCGGTGTCGGCGAGCGCGTCCGTACCGCGGATGGCCGCCTCCTCGAAGCCCGCGTAGAGCGAGCCGAACTCGGCGAGGAACTCGTTGGCGACGGTGGCGTACTGCTCGTCGGCGATGTCCTCGCCGAAGGCGATGGTCATCCAGTTGTCGGCTTTCTGCTCGGATTTCCACTCGCGGACCGTCTCCGAGCGCTGGTGGTCGTTGACGTCCTTAAGCGAGAGGTCGATCTGCTGGGAGCCCTCGTCGACCTCCAGTACCTTGGCCACCACGGTCTGGCCGACGCTCACGTGGTCGCGGACGTTCTTGATCCAGCCCGAGGCGACCTCGGAGATGTGGACGAGTCCGCGCTTGTCCTCGTACTCGGAGAGGTCGACGAACACGCCGAAATCGGCAATCTCGTCGACCTTCCCCACGACCAGTTCGCTCGGGTCGGGCCAGCCGCTGTACTTCATTGGGCCGTGGATTCACCCGCGATGGTCTCGGTCGCCTCGCGGCGCTCCACGCTCTCGACGACCTCACCCTCGAAGACGGCCTTCCCACTGGTAGGCGTGGCGAGCGTCGTCCCGCAGACCGCACACGCGACCGTGCTCGCGGCCTTACCGAAGACGGCCTGTTCGTTCTCGCAGTCCGGACAGCGCACGGAGTAGAAGTTGCCCGCCATGATTACTCCTGAAACTCGATGCGGCCGGCGCGCCAGCCCTCGCGCAGGTGGGCGTTGCCACACTCGCCACAGCGGTATTTGAGGTTCGTCTTCTTCGTGGGTTTGTCCCCACCCGGCACCTTCGAGAACTTGCCGGCGTTGCCGATGACCGACGTGCCGCGCTCGCGCTGTCGGTCGATCCACTTCATCCCCGTCTCGCGGCCACTGCGGACTTTCTCGACCTCGTGTTCGTGGTGTTCGTGACAGTTCGGACAGTACGTGTTGAACCGGCGTGGTATCTGCATAGCTACTGCGCGTCGCTAACGGGCGGGCGGATAAAACCCGTTTGGTCTGGCGGGACCCAATCGCGACGGCTTCGATTCACTCGACCGGAACCCGTCGTTTGCCGGTGAAAGCGTTTTTGTCGATCGCGGCGTCGTACGAACGATGAGTTCACCAGACATAAGCTGTCGTATCTGTAACGAATCGTTCGGAAGCGAGGAATCGCTCAACGAACACATGGCGGAGGAACATCCCGAGCAGGGGATGGCCTGAACCCGACTTCCATGCCCGTCCGAAGCGCTTAGGTTTGCGTCGGCTGACGTACGGGTATGAGGCGGCTCATCATCAACGGCGACCCCGACGTCCGCAAGGGGGGCGTTATCGACCTCGACGGCGAGGAGCTGGTCTGTTTCGGCATCAGCAGGCAGGGCGAGTGGCACGGCCCGGACCGCCCGCAGTTGTGGTGCACGGTCGGAACCGAAGACGAGACCGAGGCCTTCGAGCGCCGCGAGTTCATCCCGATGCATCTCGACGTCGAGACCGTCGACGCCGAGTCCGTCGAGGTGCGAAAGCGCAAGGGCGAACTCACGATCTAACCGACCCGCTGTGAGGCAATCGTGAAGGGGTCGGGTCGCCGACGGCTGGTCCTGTCCGTCCTCGTGGTCGCCATGCTCGTCCTCGCGGCCGGCTGTGCCGGTCTCACCGAGCGCCCGCTCCCCGACGACCTCGCGGGCTACGCGGGCGACCCCGACAACCCCTACGGCGACCGGAATCTGACCGTGGCGGTGACCACCACGGATTCCGAGCGCTCGTTCGGCCCGCTCGTCCGCGAGGCGTTCGAATACTGGGAAACACACGACCAGCGGTATCTGAACTACTCGGTAAACGTCACGCTCGTGGCGAACGAGAGCGACCCCGACATCCGCGTGTCGTTCGTGCCGCGGGTCGCCCGCTGTGGCGAGGTCGCAAACGCCGCCGGCTGTGCGCCCGAGATCACCGACCCCGCACAGACCGGTGAGACCGTCGCGGTTCGCGCGCTCGACAACCTCTCGGCGAACTCGACGGTGCGCGTGCTCGAACACGAGTTCGGCCACGCACTCGGTCTCAGTCACGGCGACCCGCCGCGGGAACTGATGGCGACGCACACGACGCTGACGAGCCTGCCGAAACCGAACGCGAGCGAGCGCGCGCTCGCGTGGAACGACTCGATGCTGTCGGTGTACCTCACCGACGACGTTTCGGAGAGTGAACGCGAACAGATCGACCATGCGCTCGACTACTACGAGCGCGGCGCGGATGGCAGAGTGCCCGAAAACGTCTCCTTTCGCGTCGTGGCGGGGTTCGAGAACGCTGACATCGTGATTCGCCCCGCCGAGCGCTCGCCCTGTGCGTCCGAACGGGGGTCGTGTGGCTCGGTCTTCGGCAGCGACAGCGACGGCGACGGCGCGCTCGAACGGTACGTGCGCCTCGAAATCACCTACACCGACCTCGATACGGGGACCGTCGGCTGGCACGTCGCGCGCTGGCTCGGTCTCGGCTTCGGCATCGAGAACGAATCGGCCTATCCGCCGATACTGCGCGAGGGGACGAGCTACGACGATCGCCGGAGCGACTGGTGGCGATGAGTCTACCGTCGGTCGGAACCACTCCAGCAACCGCCGCTCGATGGACGAGAGGCGACGGCCGGAGACATCGTCTCGAAGAGCGGCGGCGTTCCGACCGTCAGTATCAGGGCAGCGGTCCCCACTCGCGGCGGCGAATCGAGTAGCTTCCACATTCCGGACAGACCTGTCGGCGGTGCTCGAAGCCGGCCCCACAGTTGCGGCAGACGTACTCCGTTTCCTCCGTGGTTCGACCGAGTCGGTTCCTGAACCGGTCGAGATAGCGCATCGGCGGACACTCCCGTCTGACGATGACCCACAGTCGATAAATACTTTTCCGAGAAAATCCCGGATTCTCCGTCTCGTGTGGCCTGTGACGACGATCTACGCCCGGAAGCCCTCCTCCCAGCGGAAAAGGCCGCTTCGCTGTATCACGTCGCCGTCGATTTCGAGGCGTGAGTCCTCGCCCATGTCGGTGATCAGGTCGACGTGCACCGCGCTGTCGTTGCCCGTTTCGCCGTCGGGCAGGCAGGCGTCGTAGGCGCGCCCGAGCGCCAGATGCACAGTTCCATGCATCTTCTCGTCGAACAGGATACTGTCGGTCGGGCGGTCGATGCCGCGATTCATCCCGATACCCAACTCGCCGAGTCGCCGTGCGCCGTCGTCGGTATCGAGGAGTTCGCCGACCACATCCACGTTTCCTGCGGCGTCGTAGTCGACGACCGCGCCGTCGTTGAAGGTCAGTCGAACGTCCCGAACCCGCCGTCCACGGATGGTCATCGGCACGTCGAAGGTGATCTCGCCCTCGGTTCCGTGGGGCGCGGTGAACACCTCGCCGCTCGGGAGGTTGTGTGAGTCGTCGGCGACCGAGGCGGTGGAGTTCACGGCGGTTCGGCTCTCGATGGACATCGTGATGTCAGTCCCCTCGCCGACGATACGGACCTCGCTCCCGTCGTCGAGGAGCGCTTTCAGCCCGCGCATCTCCTCGGCGAGCGCTTCCCAATCGCGGAGCACGGCGTCGTAGACGAAATCGATGTAGGCTTCGTGGCTCATGCCGGCCTGCTGGGCGAGCGCGCGAGTGGGATGCACGGTCGAAACCCAGTCGGTGTCCATGCGCGCCTCCCGAATCCCCTCCCGTGCGGTGGCGTAGGCAGTTCGTATGTGGCCCGGCACGTCGGCCATCGCGCTCGTGTTCCGTCCGCCGCCGAGCGAGAGGACCACGTCGGCGTTCTCGTAGAGCGCGCGCTCGTGGGCGGGGTCGGCGTCGAATTCGTCGTCGTGCGCTCGGAGATAGGCACGGTCGATCTCGTCCGAAGCGTACGTCGTCACGAGGTTCGCGCCGCGCTCGCCGAGTTCCGCCGCGACGGCGACCGCGAGATCGTGTGCGCCCGGGGCGACGTCGATGACGATGTCGTCGCCCGCCTCGATACGTGCGCTCCAGTCGACCAACGTCTCCGCATGCTCGGTGATGCGCTCGTCCATGCTATCGGATGGCGCGAGGCGATCAAAAACCCATCCACACGGCGTGGCGTCACAGTTGGCTCGATTCCTCTCCCACCCAGCGGGCAGTCGTCGCGCTACCCGCGCCAGTCGCTGACGTGCTCGGTCTCGTCGACCCGTACGTGAGATTTGTTCGTCTTGCGTATCCACGACGCGAACTTGCGCATCTCCTCGCTCTCCTTGAGATCCGCGACGGTGTTGAAGCGGTGTTTCAGTTCGTGGTTGGTGAAGACGGCGTGAATCTGACGGTGACAGGGGTCACAGATCGGAGCGACCGGGCTTTCCTTGCGGTTTTGCGGCGTCAGGTGGTGTCTGGTCGTCTCGACGGCGCGCTCGCAGATGGCGCATTCGCCCATGCTCTCGGTTGGTGTCGGCCGTTCATCGGTGTGTCGCCGGAGTGGGGTCGACTAGGCGAGCGTCACGTCGGCGAAGCCGGCGAGGTTCCCGCTCTCGGCGCGCGAGACGGCATCGTAGGCGTCGACGAACCCGCTGCCGACGTTGTACGACGTGTACTCGTTCGTTGCGTCCTCGGCCTCGGCGGTGAGCGTGTTCAACAGCTCCATCGGCGAGACGTCGCCCGTGTTGTTCTCGCGGTAGGCGTCCACGGCGAGCGTGGCGATGCCAGCCGTCGCCGGACAGGCCATCGACGTGCCACTGATGGTCGCATAGAAGAGGCGGCCATCGCCGGCGCTTTCGGCACCCAGCAGGTCCCCGGGCGACATCGTGCTGACGATGGCGTTGCCGGGCGCGCCGATGCCCGGCCGGTAGAGACCGAGTGGTTCAGAACTGCTGCCGGTGTCGTAGTAGCTTCCGAGGTTGTCGAGTGCGCTCTGGCGGTCCCAGTTGTCGGGCGTGTTGGCGCTGCTCTGCTTGCGCCCGCGCGATGAGAAGTCCGTCACCGCTTTCTCGTCGTTCGTCGCGGCGACGCCGAGCACTTGGGGTGCTTTGGCGTATTGGTTCAGCGTGTTCGTTCCTGGTCCCGAGTTCCCGGCCGCAAAGACCGACAGGAGTCCCTCCTGATAGGCCTCCCACGTCGCCGTGTTGAGCGCGCTGTCGGGGTCGAAGTCCTCTCCATTCGAGGAGCCGTAGGAGTTGCTGACGATCTTCACGTCCGAATCGCCGTCCCGAACCCGTTTGAGGAGGTGGTCGTAGGCGGCAGCCGTCTTCAACACCACGAGGACCGCGCCGCCCGCGTATACGTCGAGATCGGCCTCGGGAGCCATTCCGCGGAACTTGCCGTCGCTCGCCGACCCGTCGCCGGCGATGGTCCCCGAACAGTGCGTGCCGTGGCCGCCACCATCGGTGTCGACGATGCCGACGTCCGTCCAGAGCGTCGGCGATCCGAGCGGGTTGCCGATCCACTGCCAGTTGTGCGCGACGTTCTCTCGGAGGTCCGGGTGGTCGCCGTCGACGCCCGAGTCGATGACCGCCGTGTGGACGCCCGCTCCCTCGTATCCCGTCGAGAGACCGCTACCGCTGTCCGACTGGACCTCGTCGGCGCGGGTGACCTTTCTGGAATCGTCGTTGTAGAGTTCGAGTTCCTTGTTGCGCTCGACCCGGCGAACGCCGTCGAGGTCGGCGAGTTCTTCCAACAGACCGCCGCCGACCTCGGTGTAGCCGATGGGCAGGACGTCGAACTTGTAGTAGCCGTTTGGGAGGGCGAAATCGGCCAACTGGTCGACCGCGTCGTTCGACTCGAAGACGACCAGCGCCTCCTGGAGCGCGTCGCTCGTGAGGTCGAACGCACTGTCGACCAGCGACGTGGACTCCGCGCCCGCGACGCCGCTGAACGGCAGCGCCGCGGTGAGGCCCGCTACACCCGTCGCTTTGACGAACGTCCGCCTGTCGATTGCGTCTCGCATGGGACGAACCCCCGTCCTGCACGAGCAATTCGGTTCTGCCCGATCAGTACGGCTTTTTAAATATTCGTTCGGGTGGAACGGTGCTCGTTGGGTCCGTTCCGTACCCGCTTCGAGTGGCCGTCGAGAAGCGCCGCCCGCGCGTCAGTCGAGGAAGGCGGGCGCGACCGTTTTCTCGTCGCGTTCGCGTTCGAGGTGGTCGCGGAACTCCTCGACGGCGACCCCGTCGCGTTCGCGCTCGGCGCGGTCACGGACCGACACGGTCCCCTCGCTCTCCTCGGTGTCGCCGACGACGAGCATGTAGGGAAGACGGTCGTCGTGGCCCGCCCGAATCTTCCGCCCGACCGTCCACGAGCGGGTCTCGACCTCGGTGCGGAACCCATCGAGGTCGGCGGCGACCGCCTCGGCGTAGTCGATGTTGTCGTCGCTCACCGGCAGGATTCTGACCTGCTCGGGCGCGAGCCAGAGTGGGAAGTTCCCGTTGAAGTGCTCGATGAGCACCATGAAAAAGCGCTCGTAGCTGCCGTAGAGCGCCCGATGGATCATCACCGGACGGTGTTCGTCGTTATCCTCGCCGACGTAGGACAGATCGAAGCGCTCGGGCATGTTGAAATCGAGCTGGACGGTTGGTCCGTCCCAGACCCGCCCGAGCGCGTCCTCGAAGGCGAAGTCGATTTTCGGCCCATAAAATGCGCCGTCGCCCTCCTCGACGTCGTAGTCGTAGCCGCCGTCGTCGAGCACAGTACGAAGTTGGGATTCGGCCTGCTCCCAGAGGGCGTCGCTGCCGACCGATTTCTCGGGGCGGGTCGCCAGCACGAGTTCGGTATCCAACCCCACGGTGTCCATCACCTCGAAGACGGTGTTCATGATGGTTCGAATCTCGCTCGCGATCTGGTCGGGCCGGACGAACAGGTGGCCGTCGTCGATGGTGAACGACCACGTGCGCGAGAGGCCCGAGAGTTCGCCGTGCTGTTCTTTGCGGTAGACCTTCCCGTCCTCGAAGTATCGGACCGGGAGGTCACGATAGCTCCACGAGTGGCCGTCGAAAATCGTCGCGTGACCCGGACAGTTCATCGGCTTTAGCCCATATTCCTCGTCGTCCACGTTGAGCAGGAACATGTCGTCGACGTAGTTCTCGTAGTGGCCCGACTGTTTCCAGAGTTCCGTCCGAAACAGGTGGGGGGTTTCGACCGGTTCGTAGCCGGCGTCGAGGTTGAGCGAGCGCGCGTACCCTGAGAGTTCGTCGAGCACGCGCTTGCCGTTCGGGTGATAGAGCGGCAATCCCGGTCCCGTGGTCTCGTCGACCGAGAACAAGTCCATCTCCCGACCGATCTTCCGGTGGTCGCGCTCCTTGGCCTCCTCACGGCGATCGAGAAACTCCTCCAATCCGTCTTGGGTCGGGAACGCCGTCCCGTAGACCCGCGTGAGGGTTTCGTTCTCTTCCTCGCCGCGCCAGTACGCCGCCGAGGTTTCGAGCAGTGCGAAGCCACCGATCTCGCCCGTCGATTCGACATGGGGCCCCTGACAGAGGTCGGAGAACTCGCCCTGTTCGTAGAAGCTCACAGGGTCTTCGCCGGCGGCTTCCGTTTCGAGGATGTCGCGCTTGAACGGGTTGTCCTCGTACATCTCGAAGGCCTCCTCGCGCGAGCGCTCGACGCGCTCGATGGGGAGGTCCTCGTCGATGATGCTCTCGGCTTCTCCCTCGATATCGCTCAGATCGTCCTCGTCGAGGTCCACGTTTGCAATATCGTAGTAGAACCCGTCGTCGGTCCACGGCCCGATGGTGAGTTGCGCCTCGGGGTGGAGTCGCCCGAGCGCCTGTGCGAAGACGTGCGCCGCCGAGTGCCGGAGCACGTCGAGATACTCGTCGGACTGGTCGGTGACGATCTCCAGTCGGCTGTCTTCCTCGATCGGTTCGGCCGCGGCGACGAGGTCGCCATCGACGACGCCCGCGATCGTATCGCGGCCGAGACCCGGTCCGATTTCGTGGGCCACGTCCTCGACCGTCGAGCCAGACTCGACGTGCAGTTCGGAGCCGTCCGGCAGCGTCACGACGACATCGCTCATGGATTGAATAGATTCCACGCGGGGGATAAGCCTGTTGAGACTCTCCCACCCTCCTCAGACGGCTTGTCCAGTAAGGCGGAGCAGCTGGGCGGCGCGGTCGGCCTTGGCGAGGAACACTTCTCGAAACGTCGGCGGCGTCTCGATGCGAGTCTCGTCGAGCAGCGACTCGGGCACCCAGAGCGTGTCGCGGGGTACACCGCCGTCACCGTGGACGGTGAAGTGGCTCGTTTCGAGCTTCATCACCAGCGGGAGGTCGGTCCGCTCGATACCCTCGCCGGCGGCGTACAACTGTTCGTTGAGCCGCTCGTGGGTGGTGCGCTGGATGAGCGCGCCCGCCCCCTCCTCTGGCGTGGGTTCGATGGAGAGCCGGCCGACGTAGTAGCCACGGGAGAACCGTTCGAACATACTATGTGTGTCAGTACCACACAGCCAGTCATAAACGTTTCTGCGGGTCAGCCGTTGCCCCAGTCGGAGATGCCGAGCACGGCGTCACAGTCCGGACAGGTCCAGACCTTCGGCGTGCTCGCGGCGTCTGCCTGTTCGAGTCGCTCCGCCCAGACGGTGATGTCGGCCTCACAGTGCGGACAGTGCGCCATTCGAAATCATACCACAGGGCGGCACTTGTAGTTTCTGGCAGTCCGCCCGTGGATACAACGAGCGACTGGGGCGAACGGCCAGCGCGCTTTTACTCTCCCGCGACCGAGCGACCGGTAGTGAACACGAACGCCGTCGCGGTCGCCTTCGTTTCGGTGCTGCTCTGTGGGTTCGTGGGTATCGGTATCAGTCCACAGGCCGGAACGGCTCGGACGACCGCCCAGCCCGCGGCCGGGGACATGGGGAGCGACGTCTCGGTGTTCATGCAGCGCGGCGTCGCGGCGGCCAACGGCTCGGTCGACTCGGGGATGTGGCTGGCCGCCTTCGACACCGCCGAGAACCAATCGCGCAAGGAGGTGCTCGTCACCCAGCGCGCGGCGACCCTGCGCGTGCGCCTCGCTCGGCTCGAAACCCGCATCGAGGAGTTTGCCGAGGAAACCGACCGCTCGGTCGCCCGGCAGGCACGCCACGCTCGCCTCGTCGCCGACCGTGACGCCCTCAGCACCGCGGTCGGCGAGGCGAAGACCGCCGCGGCGAGCGAGGGCGTGAACGCCTCGGGACTGGACCGACTCAGTCAGCACATCGAGGGCCTCTCCGTTCCCGCGGCGTCGAACGGCACGAGCGGCCCCGTCGAAACGACAACCGACGTCGCCGGGTCGCCCACGGAACGGACGTCGGCGGCTCAGACAACGTTTTACCCATCGAGCACTAACTTCGAGTGAATGGACTCCGCGGCGCTGCTCGACCTTCTCGGCAACGAAAACCGCCGGCGCATCCTCGGACTGCTCGCCCAGCGGCCGTGGTACGTCACCGAAATCAGCGACTCGCTCGGCGTGAGTCCGAAGGCCGTCATCGACCATCTCCGCAAACTGGAAGAGGCCGGACTCGTCGAGAGCCGTGTCGACGACGGCCGCCGGAAGTACTTCCGCATCGCGCGCAACCTCAGACTCGAAGTGAACGTCTCACCGTACGAGTTCGGTGCCAAAAGCGCCTATCCGGCGAGTTCGAGCCTCGACCTGACGACCTGCCGGTACGTCTCCATCGACGTTTCGAGGACCGAGACGAGCGACCTCGCCGAACTCGCCGCCGACCTCGAACGCTTCGAACAGTTGGAGGACGAACTCTCGCTGGCCCAGCGCTGGGTACAGGGTCGGCTGGCGTCGCTGCACGACACGCTCACCGACCGCCTCGAAGACCGACTGAACACGGAGCGGTTCGCCGACCACGGCGACGCGCGCTTCTGTGCGGAGGTGCTGGGCGCGATCGAGAGCGGGGCCGACACCGCCGACGCGCTCGCCGAACGGTTGGGCGTGCCGCTGCCGGTCGTCGAGGACGCGCTCGATCTGCTTTCGACGAACGGTCTCGTCCGCCGTGAGAACGGGCGCTGGACGGTCGAATAGTTTGTTTTTAGGTGCCAACTACGGACACTCCAATGTGATTTATATATTTGTGGATGTAACGATCAGCAATGAACGAGCCGCTTCCGAGAATCGGCTGGGCGATATTCGGACTCATGACGGCTGGAGTGGTTCCGTTCGTCCTCGAAACGCCCGCGGCTGCCGTCGCAGTTTCGTTACTCGCTCTCGGCTCGTTCTACATCGCAGCGAAGGGATCGAACCGTCCGGGAGTTTCGTAGGAACTCGGAGAGAGGATGGTCTCGGCTGATGGGCCGATTACAGTTCGCGCGTCAGCCCGTCCCGGAGGTCGCGCCCGAAGTAGTGGCCGGCCAGCCCGGCGAGCAGGCCGACACCCGCGGCGATGGCGATCACAGGAACGCCCACCCCGGCGATCGTCAGCGCGAAGTAATCGAGCAGCGTGCCGGCGGCGGGTACGAGTGCGCCCGCCAACCCGGCTTCGAGGTAGTGGCGGCGCTCGCTGGCCGCGCCGAGGACGAACGTGGCGACGAAGACGCCGACGTATCTGAGTACCGCACCGAGAACCGGGACGAACCCCCCGAGAAGGACGCCGACGGCCACGAGCGCGAGCGCGACGAGAAATGCCCGTGGCGAGAAAACCCCCTGAATGCGCTCGCGCGTCGTCGGTCCGTCGCTCGCCGGCGTCCGCTCGGGTTCGCCACCCGCGTCGTCGGCCGTGGTCCGCTCGACCTCCGCGAGCAACTCGTCGGTGTCGCGGGTCGTCGTCCGTTCGCCGGCGCGGTCGGCCATAGTGAAACCAGTGTCCCGAGCGGCATGGACCTTTCCCCGCCAGCGGGTCGAGTCCCCCGTCAGTCGCCGAGCGCGGTCAACTCGTCGACGTCGGGGATCGACTCGTTCGCGGCGGTGATCTGCTGCATGCGCTGGCCGTGCTTGCTCGTGGCGTACTCGACGAGTTCGCCGGTCTGAACGCCCGGCTCGTCGCCGTCGTAGTCGGGAATCGACGCCTGCACCAGCGGGAGCAGTTCGCCGACGGTGTTCTCGATGACCGACGCCTCCACCCGTCCGCTCTCGACGAGTTCCTTGAGTTTCGCCATGCCGAAGCCGACGTGACGACCCTCGTCGCTGCGAATCGAGGTGAGACCCTCGACCAAGCCGGGGAGGTGGGGCACGTCGGGATAGGCCTCCGCGTCGAACTGGCGCGTGAGACCGTAGTAGCCGGTCTGAGCGAGGATTCCCTCGACGGTCATGTGGTAATGTGAGTACGCCTTCGCGCGGTTTGCGGGCGTGTCGTCGTCGAGTAGTCGCGCCATCGCGCGCTCGTTGCGCGCGAACAGTTCGTCGTACTCGTCGGAGAACCACCGGTCGTCGGCCGGCGAACTGCGCTCGACACCCCGATCATCCTCGGCCGGCTGGATGACTTCGCGCCAGTAGCGATCGAAGAAGTCGGCGTGTTTGGCCTCCTCGTAGAGCTGTGTCGTGATGAACAGCTGGTCCTCGAAGTCGTCGAGGACGACCGCCAGCGGCGCGAGGTCCTCGGCGACGGCGTCCTCGCCAGCGCCGAACAGCGCGAGCGCGCGTTTGAGTCCCTCGAAACCCACGTCGTCCAGGTCGACCATCGCCTCGCGGTCGGCGGTGAGGTCGATGTCGTGTGGGTCCCAGTGTTTCTCGACGGCGTGGCGGTAGTATCTGAACGTGCGTGCGTCGGTGTCGATGTGCATCGGCGGTTCGGTCTGCGACATCTCGGGAAGACTACGGGCCGAGGAGTCATGAACTTCCTGCCACCGCGACGGCGCTATTTATATATCGACATGGAGTTCAGCGGCGCGACCGACGGAAGGACGAATTGAAGTCCGCGAGGCGGGTAGTCAGGGTATGAATCCGGGCGACCGCGTCCGTCTCGAACACGATGGACGGACCCACGAGGGCGTGCTCATGCCCGCCACGACCGCCGAGCGCGCCGTGCTCAAACTCGACGGCGGCTACAACGTCGGCATCGATAGGAAGGGAAGCGAACTCGAAGTCATCGAGGCGGGCGTCCACGACGTCGGCGGCGCGGACGCCAGCGAGTCCTCGCGGGTGGATTTCGACGACGACTTGCCGACCATCGCGCTCGTCTCGACGGGCGGGACCATCGCCTCGACGGTCGACTATCGCACCGGGGCCGTCACAGCCAGATTCGACGCCGAGGACGTGCTTCGTGCGGTGCCCGATTTGGCCGGACGGGCGAATTATCGAGGGAGAGTCGTGGCGAACATCCTTTCAGAGAACATGACGCCCGACGTCTGGCAGGACCTCGCCCGCGCCGTCCACGAGGAGATCGAGGCGGGCGTGGACGGTGTGGTCGTGATGCATGGTACGGACACGATGCAATTCTCGGCGAGCGCGCTCGCGTTCATGCTCGACACCCCTGTTCCAGTCGTCTTTACGGGGAGCCAGCGCTCGGCCGACCGGCCCTCCTCGGACAACGTGATGAACGCCGTCTGTGCGGTCGAGGCAGCCAAAAGCGACTGCGCGGAGGTAATGGTCTGTATGCACGCGAGCGACTCGGACGACCGGTGTGCGCTCCACCGGGGGACCAGAGTCAGGAAAAATCACACCTCCCGGCGGGACGCCTTCGAGACCGTCGGCAGTACGCCGCTCGGCCACGTCGAGTATGACACCGACACGGTGAACTTACACGAAGAGCATCGTGAGCGCGGCGCAACCAACCTCGCCGTCGCGTCGACCCTCGAAACGGACGTCGAACTCCTCAAATTCACGCCCGGCACGAGCGAGCGCGTGCTCGATGCGGTGGGCGAGAGTGCGGGTCTCGTCCTCGAAGGCACGGGATTGGGCCACGTCCACACCGACTGGATTCCCCGTATCGAGGAGTTGATCGAGGGAGGAACGACGGTCGTGATGACCAGTCAGTGCCTCTCGGGACGGGTCTGCGACCGCGTCTACGATACCGGCCGCGACCTGCTCGATGCGGGCGTTATCGAGGCCGGAGACACCCTGCCGGGCACCGCGAAGGTGAAACTGATGTGGGCGCTGGCGAACGAGGAGGACATCGAGAGGGTGATGGGCGAGTCGCTGGCCGGCGAGTGTACCGAGCGCTCGGTGCCCGCCGAGAACCTGGTCGAGGGAGGTCGTGCGCAGTGAGCACGGGAATCCACATCCGGCAGGCTCGCCGAGAGGACTACGAGGCGGTCGTGGCGTTTACCCGGGAAACGTGGGCCGACCGCGAGGCGAGCGATTACATCCCCGAGATCTATCACGAGTGGATCGCCGGCGACGGCGACGGTCAGCGCACGTTCGTCGCCGATACCGGCGACGACGTCGCGGGCATCTGTCAGGGCGCGCTGCTCTCAGAACACGAGGCGTGGGCACAGGGGATGCGCATCAACCCCGACTACCGGGACAGGGGACTCAGCACGAAACTGAACGACGCGCTGTTCGCGTGGGCGCGTGAACGCGGCGCGACAGTCTGTCGGAACATGGTCTTCTCGTGGAACGAGGCGGGACTGGGCGGCTCGCGCGCCGCCGGGTTCGATCCCCGCATGGAGTTCCGCTGGGCGCATCCCGAACCCGACCGCGACGGGTCCGAATCGACCCTCGACGTCGTCGCCGCGCCCAATGCGGCGTGGAGTTGCTGGCAGCGCTCGCAAGCACGGGGGGCGCTCGCGGGACTCGCCCTCGATACGGACGAGTCGTGGGCGGTCTCGGAACTCACTCGCGAGCGCCTCCGCCGGGCGGCCGACGAGACGCGGGTGTTCACCGTTCGGGGGGCGGACGGCACGCGCGGGATGGCCTACCGGGTGCGCGATTACGAGCGCGAAGAGAACGGGGAAAACGAACACTGGGCGGAGTACGGCGTCGGCGCATGGGACGACCTCGACGCCGCGCGGGCGCTGTTCGACGCCATCAGTACGGATGCCGCCGAACTCGGTGCCGACCGCACGCGAATCCTGATTCCCGAGACGCCACGGCACGTCTCGGACGCCGCGGCCGCCCGTGTCGCGGTGAGCGGCGAGCCGGATTTCGTACTCGAAGCAGACCTCTCCTGAATCAGTACGCCCACGATAGCGCCGCGAGCGAGCCGCAGGCGAGCGAGCGGCACGTGGCTTCGCCTGGCGGATGAAGGGCGAGGGCGCGAGTGCAACGAGCGCCCGAGGGCTTCGACGGTGCGGTTGTGATGGGGGACGATGGCGTCAGTGCGAGCGAAGCGAGCGCGGTTCGCCGCTCGCGCGGTTTGCGGGCGGGAGTTTTTAGCCGAGGTTTTTGCGAGGAGTGGTTCGCGCGAAGCGCGAACCCGACGAAGTAAAAAAGTCGTTAGTAATGCCACGGTACGTCGTCGAATTCTGGGTCACGGCCCTCCATGAACGCCTCCCGTCCCTCTCGGGCTTCGTCGGTCATGTAGGCGAGTCGAGTCGCCTCACCGGCGAAGACCTGCTGGCCGACCATGCCGTCGTCGGTCGCGTTGAAACCGTATTTGAGCATCCGGATGGCGGTCGGCGACTTTCCGTTGATGCGCTCGGCCCATTCGAGGGCTGTGGATTCGAGGTCGTCGTGCGGGACGGCTTCGTTCACCATGCCCATCTCGGCGGCCTCGGCGGCGTCGTAGGTCTTCCCGAGGAAGAAGACCTCGCGGGCTTTCTTCTGGCCGATCTGTTTGGCGAGATACGCCGAGCCGAACCCGCCGTCGAAACTCGCCACGTCAGGGTCCGTTTGCAGGAATTTTCCGTGTTCGGCGCTGGCGATAGTGAGATCGCAGACAACGTGGAGAGAATGACCGCCGCCGACCGCCCAGCCAGGCACCACACAGATGACGGGTTTGGGGAGGTGGCGAATCGCGCGCTGGACTTCGAGGATGTGGAGCCGGCCGGTGTTCTCGGAGTCATCCTCGCCGTCGTCGTATTCGTAGCCGGAGCCACCGCGAACGGACTGGTCGCCGCCCGAGCAAAAGGCCCAGCCGTCGTCCTTCGGCGAGGGACCATTTCCTGTAAGCAGCACGCAGCCGACGTCGGTCTGGCGTTTCGCGTGGTCAAGGGCGGTGTGGAGTTCGTCGACCGTCTTCGGGCGGAAGGCGTTCCTGACTGCGGGGCGGTCGAAGGCGATGCGCACGGTACCAGAATCGGCCGCTCGATGATAGGTGACGTCGGTGAAGTCGAATCGCTCGACGTGCCGCCAGCGGTCGGGATCGAACAGTGCCGAAACCATGATCGGACTCCAGTCGCACGGTCGAAAAACCTTCGTGATTCGACGCCGGGCCGGTAACGTGGGGTGAACTCCGTCCGCGAGTCGGCGGCGATCGCGAACGCCGCCGTCGTTCGGCAACTCGGGTTTGCGTGGGCGATATGCGCACCGGCAAGCCCAGAGGTTAAGTGTATCAGTCCGTGTTGTTTCAGCGCTACAGCGATGCAATCGCACGATGCATTCAATCGAATGAGAGTATCGTCTCTTCAGCGCACGGGCGCTGTCGAGATCGATACGGGAGAGTAACACGTGACAACACGACGCGAATTCCTCAGATATGGTGGCGCAACGGCCGCAACGGCCGGCATGGGCGCGACCGCGGGCTGTACGGCCGTGCTCGGAGCCGACACCAACGCGGTGAAGGTGAGTTCCCAGCGCTTTCCGGAGGCCATCCTGCTCAGCTACATGGCCATCGAATCGCTGCGGGCGAACACCGATCTCACGGTGGTCGACGAAACCTCCCTCGGCGGCGACCCGATGAACTTCCGGGCGGTCAAAAGCGACGAGACCGACATCTGCTGGATCTACACCGGCACCGTCTGGACACTCATCCCACCGAAAAAGGAGAAGATCATCCCCGATTCCGGGCGGCTCTACGATCTGGTCGAACGACAGCTGAAACGCCAGCATGGCCTGTCGTTCCTGAACCCGGCCCGCTTCAACAACACCTACGCCCTCATCGCCGAACCGGAATGGATGGAGAAAACGGGCGTCAAGAGCGTCAGCGGCTTCGGCGAGTACATCCAGAACAACCAACTGAACACCCCGATGGTGCTCGGCATCTCGTTCTCCCAGCGTGCCGACGGCTGGCCGGGACTGGTCGACCACTACGGCTTCGGGAAGGCCGCCTCGAACCTCAATATCCGCACCGCCAGCTCGTCGCTCACCTACCAGATAATCGATAGCACGCGGGCGAGCGTCGGGATGGGGTTCACGACCAACCCACAGCTCCGCCAGTACGACCTCAAAATCCTCGAAGACGACGAGGACTTCTTCCCGATATACAACCCGGCACCGCTGACCAACGACATTATCGAACGGGAACCCCAGATCCGCGAGCCGCTGAACGCCATCGGACCGACGCTCACCTACGACAAGATCGTTCGGCTCAATAAGTTGGTACAGATCGAGCAGAAGGATCCTCAACGGGTCGCCCGGCAGTATCTCCGCTCGGAGGGACTGATATGAGCGTCGTGACGTTCTTCCAGAGTCTCGTTCAATTCGCACTCGACAACAGCGACCGGCTGTTGCGGCTGTTCGGCGAGCACGTCGTGCTCACCATCGAGACGCTGCTCATCGCGTTGCCGATCGCCATCCTGCTCGGCATCGCCATCAGCTACAACGAGCGGGCGGCGACGATCGTCCTCTGGATCGCGAGCGTACTGCTCACGCTACCGGCCATCGCCTTCTTCGGCGTTCTCGTGCCGATTCTCGGCATCGGGACACCCCCGGTCGTCGCCGCGCTGGTGGCCTACTCGCAGCTGCCGATCATCCGCAACACCTACCTCGGCATCACGCAGGTCGATCCCGCCGCCGTCGAGGCCGGCACGGGTCTCGGGATGACCCGGTTCGAGCGCCTCCGGCGCGTTCGCCTCCCCGTGGCACTCCCGGTGGTGATGGCCGGCATCAGAAACGCCGTCGTCCTGCTGGTCGGGCTGGCGACCATCGGTGCGTTCATCGGCGGTCCCGGGCTCGGCTTCTACATCTTCTACGGCATCAATCAGGGCAACACCGCGATGATCGTCGTCGCCACGGTGGCGGTCTCGGTGCTGGCGCTCGCCTTCGACTACCTCTTTGCCGTGACCGAACGTGGTCTTCGCCTGCGCAACGGCGAGGACCTCGAACCGACCTACACGACACGACTGTTCGACGCGATTCGTACCCAACTCCAATGATCCAGTTCGACAACGTTCACAAGCAGTACAGCGACGGCACGCAGGCCGTCAACGGGCTCGACTTCGAGGTCGAGGAAGGGACGACCACGGTTCTCGTGGGTCCCTCCGGCTGCGGGAAGACGACGACGATGCAGCTGGTCAACCGCCTCGAAGAGCCGACCGAAGGCACGGTCTACTACGACGGCACCGACGTCCAGGACCTCTCGGCGACCGAACTCCGCCGACAGATCGGCTACGTCATCCAGGACATCGGACTGTTCGACCACATGACCATCGCCGAGAACGTCGCTACGGTGCCCGAACTCAAGGGCTGGGACGAGGAACGCACCGACGAACGGGTCGACGAACTGCTCGAACTGATGGGGCTGCCCCCGGAGGAGTACCGCGACAGCTACCCGACCGAACTCTCGGGTGGGCAACAGCAGCGTGTCGGCGTCGCCCGCGCGCTCGCGGCCGGTCCCGACGTCATGTTGATGGACGAGCCGTTCGGCGCGCTCGACCCGATCACCCGCGAGAACCTCCAGGACGAGTTCCTCGACATCCAAGAGGAGATCGAGACGACGATCATCTTCGTCACCCACGACATCAACGAAGCCCTCAAAATGGGCGACAAGATCGCCATGATGAACGAGGGTGAACTCGTCCAGTACGACACGCCGACGGCGCTGCTCGAAACGCCGGCGACGAAGTTCGTCGAGGACTTCATCGGGCCTGACCGCACCCTGAAACAGCTGCGCGTGCTCCGGGTGGGTGAGATCATGCGGACCGATATCCCCGACGAGCACAGGGATGTGGTCGACGCGTTCGAACCCGACAACACGGTGATGGCCGACGGCGGCGAACTCATCCCAGTCACGCCGACCGATAGCGCGCAGGTCGCGCTCTCGCGGTGTATCCAGGCCGGCGTGCGGGCGCTCCCGGTCGTCGAGGGTGGCGAGGTCGTCGGCGTCGTCACCGAAGAGGACATTCGGGGCTATCACGCCGAGAAAGCCACCGAGGAGACCGCATGAGCGTCGTCAGTCTGCTCGCGGAGGCGTGGGCGTACCTGCTGGCGAACTCCGGGACGTTCTTCGACCTGCTCCGCGAGCATCTCACGCTCGTGTTCGTCTCGGAGGCGCTCGCCATCGCCGTCGCTGTTCCGTTGGGGATCCTCGCGACGCGCAACGAGCGGGTGAACACGGTCGTCTCGACCGCCGGCAACGTCGCACAGACGGTGCCGACGCTCGCGGTCATCGCGCTCGTGTTCCCGATACTCGGGCTCGGCTTTCTGCCCTCGGTCGTCGGCCTGTTCGCCTACTCGCTGCTGCCGATCCTCACGAACACCATCGCGGGCATCGAGAACGTCAGTGACAGCACCGTCGACGCCGCCCGCGGGATGGGCATGACCGACGGGGAGATACTCCGGAAGGTCAGCCTGCCGCTCGCCCTCCCGGTGATCTTCGCCGGCATCCGCACGAGCACAGTCCTGAACGTCGGCTCGGCGTATCTGGCCTTCTTCATCGGCGGCGGTGGTCTCGGCGTCTGGGTCATCGGCGGCATCAAACTGTTCGACACGGCGCAACTGCTCGCCGGCGCGATTCCGGGCGCACTGTTGGCCATCGCGCTCGACGCTCTGCTCGGCCTGGCTCAACGACGACTCGGCACCGAGACCGCGAGCGGCCAGACCGCGGCGGCGGCCTGATCGCTTTCGTTTCGAGTTTCAATCGAACGTATCGAGAACGCGCTCGTGGACCACCTCCCGGAAGCGATGGCTTCGCGCCGAATCGAACGTGACCTCGATGACCTGCGTGCCGTCGCTGCCGAGGGAGGCCCGGTAGGCGTCCAGAAACGTCGCGCGGTCGTCGGCGCGAACGAACTCGAAGCCGTACAGTTCACCGATGGGCGCGAAATCCAACCCGTGAGGGGTCTCGAACTGCTCGAACACCGATTCGAACTCGGCGATGGGCAACATCCGAAAGATGCCGCCGCCGTCGTTGTTCACGAGGACGATGGTGGCGTCGACGCCACACCGTGAGAGCGCGAGCAGGCCGTTCATGTCGTGGTAGTAGGCCACGTCGCCGAGAACGAGGATCAGGGGGTCGTCGGTCGCGCTCCCAGCACCCAACCCCGTAGAGAGGATGCCGTCGATGCCGCTCGCGCCGCGATTACCCAACACCGTGAGGTCGCCGTCGTGCGGTTCGCCGAAGCGGTCGGCGTCGCGCACAGGCATGGAGTTCGAGACGAACACCGTCGCGGGATCGGGAGCCGCGGCGAGAACATCATTCGAGATCGTGCCCTCGAAGAACTCCTCGTCGTGGGCGTCGTCGAGGAGGTCCCAGTAGCGCCGTTCGGCCGTGGCGAACCGGTCGCGCCACTCGTCGCTCGCGCCCGTCTCGACCCGCCCCGCGAGGTCGCGTGCGAGCCGGTTCGGGTCGGTGACGAGCAGGTCGCTTGCGGTGAAGGTCGCTTCGCGCCACTCCCCCGCGGGGTCGACGAGGAACTGGCGCGTGCCCGCCTCGCGGGCTCCATTGCGGAGATATCGCCTGAGCACCTTCGAGGTCGGCGATGCGCCGACTCTGAGAACGGTCTCGGGATCCGGCCACCCATCCACGTCGAGATAGGAGTCGTAGCCGCCGCAGACGAGCGTGTCAGCGAGCTGCGGGCCGAAGCGCAGCCCCGAGAGTGGGTCGGCGAGAATCGGAAATCCAGTTTGCTCGGCGAGTGCGGCAATCGCCGCGGCGTCGAGGTCCGTGCTCGGCCCGGCGATGAGCAAGCCACGGTCGACCGCGAGCGCGTCGGCGACCCGCGAGAGGGTGCCATCGTCGAGCGCGGGACGACCCTGTCTGATGTGGACGAACGGCCCATCACGACCGGTCGCACCGAGCGGCGCTTCGCGCTCGAAGTCGTCGGGCACGTCGCCCGATACGGGGACGGGTTCGAGCGGTTTGCGGAACGGAACGTTCAGATGCACGGGTCCGGCCGGCGTGCCCGTGCTCGCGGCGAGCGCGCGGGCGGCGGTGACGCGCAACGAGCGGAGTTTGCGGCCGTCCGCCTCGGGTTCGGGAAGGTCGTGATACCAGCGGACCGCCGACCCGTACAGTTTCTGTTGGTCGACGGTCTGATTCGCGCCGCTGTCGCGCAGTTCGGGCGGGCGGTCGGCGGTCAGCACCACCAGCGGGATACGGGCCTGATTGGCTTCGATGACCGCCGGATGGAAGTTCGCGGTCGCGGTGCCCGACGTCGAGAGCAGGGGTGTGGGGTCGCCGGTGCGTTTGGCGCGCCCGAGTGCGAAAAACCCCATCGAGCGCTCGTCGAGGTGCGAAAACACCTCGATGGCGGGATGGTCGGCGAACGCCACCGTCAGCGGCGTCGAGCGGCTACCCGGCGCGACACAGACCGCCGAAACGCCCTGCGCCGCGAGTTCGTCGACGAAGACCTCGGCCCAGAGCGTATTGCGATTGGGCCAGTTCGGGTCCCGGCTCATCCGTCGAGTTCGTCGAGTATCGGTCGGAACTTCGGGGCGAGTTCGGCCCACTCCTCGTCGGGGTCGGAATCGCCGACGATGCCGTTGCCCGCGAACAGCGTCGCCTCGTCGCCGCCGGCGACCGCCGAGCGGATGCCGACGACGAACTCGCCGTCACCGGCGGCGTCGAACCAGCCGATCGGCGAAGCGTACCAGCCGCGATCGAACGGCTCGGTCTCGCGGATCACGGTTCGGGCGCGCTCGGGCGGGAGACCGCCGACCGCCGGCGTCGGATGCAGCGCCTCGACCACATCGAGGACGTGGATGTCGTCGTCGAGCGTCGCCGAGATCGGTGTTCGGAGATGCTGGATGTTGGAGAGTCGCTTGATCTCGCGCTCGCCGACGGTGATATCGCCGAGGGGTTCGAGACGCTCGCGGATGGTGTCGGTGACGAGCGCCTGCTCGTGACCGAGTTTCGCGCTCTCGTCGAGCGAACGCGCGAGTTCCGCATCCTCTTCGGGTGTGTCGCCGCGCTCGACCGACCCCGCGAGCGCCTCGGTGGCGACCCGTTCGCCGTCTATCCTGACGAGTCGTTCAGGAGGTGGACCGAAAAATCCCTTCTCCTCTGTGGGCTGGACGAGAAACCGATAGCAGTCGGGGTAGGTCCGCCGGAGGCGTTCGAGCGTGTCGGGAACGTCGATTGGCGCATCGAGACTCGCATCGAGCGCGGTGGCGAGCACGACCTTCCGGAGGTCGCCGTCTCGAATGGACGCGACGGCGCGCTCAACGCTTGTGACCCACTCGGATCTGGTGGTCAGTCGGCGGGTGGCGGCGATACCCGGTCGCGCGCCGCTCGGGCGCATCATCGGCAGCCCCGTGAGTTCGTCGTGGGCGGCGTCGAGGCGTGTCTCGACCGATTCGGGAGTGGCGTCGGTGTCGTACGAAGCGACGCTCAGCCACGTACGGTCGTCCGCACGTGTCAGTTGGATACTGGGTAGGACGAACAGTGCTGCCGGGAATCCCGTCCACGGCAGCGCTGGCGCGTGGTCGGCCTCGAAGGCGAGTCCACCGATGAGGCGGGGACGGGCCGCGGGCGGGCCGTCGGCGTCGACGTCGGCGAACAGCGCGTTGGCCGTCGCACGGAGCGTGTCGAAGCGGGCTTCGCCCTCGGCGCGAACGATGGCCGCCGCGCCGCCGCCGGCGAGTTCGAGACCGTCGGGCGTCGCCCACGCGACCCGCGGGGCCGACTGAGCCGAGAGAAACGCGCGGAACGAGCAGTCGTCGATCTCGCGGGTGCGACTCACCAGCCGCCCGTCGCCGACGTCCGGTGGGCGCTCTTCGCGTCCTGCCTGTGCCATCACTCGAAGGGAGGTGCGGCAGGCTCTTGAGGGTGTCCGTTGTGCGTTCGCGTGCGCTCGTCGGCGTGATTCGATCGCTGCGTGTTCGGGACACGTCGGTTGGCACGAACGCCACCGAGCGGCGGAATTACTCGTTTCGGAACATTGTTTTGATATCGTGAAATCGTGAATTGTCTTTCCACGGGTAGAGTTTTCTCGATACGAATGAATTTCCCCGCCAGAGTTAAATACCACTCTACCGAAGCCCCCGATGTTCCGATGGCTAAAGTAGAGATCACGATCCCGGAGCAGCTCGAAATGCAGATCGCACGGATGGTCGAGGAGGGGGAGTTCCTCAACCGACAGGAGGCCGCCGAGGAGCTGCTTTCGACCGGGATGCGGGCGTATCAGACGAGTGGGCCGATGGACGACGAGGACGAACCGGGTCTCGAAGACGACGGCATGATGGGCCACGAGGACGAATACGTCTTCTGAGGGCGTCGTGAGGACAACCGTTAAACCGAGCGCGCCCGTTTAGTCCACCAATATGCACAAAGAGGAACTTCTCGACCTCCACGAGGAGATGGTGACGATCACCGAGTTCGTCAACGACCGCGAGGACGTCGACCCGGAGCTGTTCGAGACCTACGAGAAACTCGACGTCACGCCCGACGACGTCCACAAATCGAAAAACGAGCACAAACACGCCGTCTTCATCCTCGGCAACGCCCTCGCCGAGGCGATGAGTGACGACGAGTTCTCCGACGCCGGCCGCATCGGCAAGCGCATGCGCGAACTCGCCACCGACGCCGAAGGCAAGCTCTGAGGGCAGTATCACGGCGCGCCGCCGAGTCCCGGTGGCTATTTCACCCCACGCGAGCGAGCCGTGAGCATGGACGCCGACGAACTCATCGAGCGCGCCCGCGAGGCAGCGACGAGCGCCCACGTCCCCTACTCCGAATATCGGGTCGGGGCGGCGCTCGAAACCGCGGACGGAACGGTCTTTCTCGGCTGTAACATCGAGAACGCGAACTACTCGAACAGCCTCCACGCCGAGGAGGTCGCCCTCGCCGAGGCGGTCAAGAACGGCCACCGCGACTTCGCGCGCCTCGCGGTCACCTCCTCCGAGCGCGACGGCGTGCTTCCCTGCGGGATGTGCCGCCAGAGCCTCTCGGAGTTCTGCGCCGACGACCTCCGGGTGCTCTGTGACGAAGGCGAATCCAGGAGCGAGTACCGACTCGGCGAACTGCTGCCGGATGCGATCTCGGCGGCAACGTTGGGCAAATAGACAAAGCTACACGGCCTAGTGTTCCGAGTGGAGTTCACCCGAGTCAGATCGCTTCGCGTCTCCGATAGAGATAGACGGGAACCGTGATGTAGAAAAAGAACAGTCCGACCAAGTACAGCCATGTGGTCGGGTTCCATGAACTGTGACGACGAACGTATCGAATGTCGAGATAGAGAGCGACTGCAACGACAATCAGTAAAATCCCGAAAACAGTTTCGGCCGCGCTGTTGACTGCCCCGAGAAAACCGATATTCGTCCCGTCCGATAGCACACCGATGAGGAGAGCTGTGAATGCAAGCCCAGTAGCCTTGAGCAACGTGCTGTACCAATCGCGTGCCCGTACCGCTCTCGCGAGCAATCCGTCTTCGCTCTCCGCTGATGCGATGGCACTCGCGTGAGACTGTGCGCTCTGTGTTTCGTTGTCCGACTGCGCTCCCTCTACTTCCCCTATATCGTATTGTTCCAGAAGGTCTTCAGCGCCTAGCTCATCAACCATCGAGACAAGATCGTCGCCATCGACCAATTTCACGTTCAACTCTTCTGCCCGCTTCTCGGCTGCCCGCGTAAACGTGTTGGTAGTCGCGATGACGACTGAATCGACTCCCGATTCTTGCTGTTTCAGACTCGCATATTGTTGAATAGCGGGACCACTGACCGTGGTGTTCGGTCCGTATCGCTTCGCCTGAATAATTGTTTTCTGTGGATACGGGTTCGGTTTCGTCGCAACGACATCTATTCCAGCATCAACGGATGCTTGTGAGACGTTACATTCCCAGCCCATTCGTTCCCAGAGGTCACCGACAAAATATTCGAAGTCGTAGTCGTCCATCCGTTGCAGACGATTTTTGACAGCGACTTGCATCGGATAGCGATACGTTCGGAAACCAGTAGTATAAATCAATCCCCGCGACCGTCTGCTAACGTACAACCACGGCTTATTTGCTATCGGTCAGCGAACCCACCGTATGACCGGCGATAGCGAAGATCCGAACGACGAACTGCAATATCACCTGGCGGTCGGCCCCGACGATGTCGCCGACACAGTCCTTCTCCCGGGCGACCCAGAACGCATCGAGAAGATCACGAATCAGTGGAGTAATTCAGAGGTGGTCGCCGAACACCGTGAGTTCCGCACCGCCACGGGCGAATATGAGGAGACTCCGATCAGCACGACCTCGACGGGCATCGGCAGTCCCTCGGCAGCCATCGCAGTCGAGGAACTCGCGCGCGTCGGCGTGGAGACGTTCCTTCGTGTGGGGTCCTGTGGAGCCATCCAGCCCGAGATGGACGTGGGCGACCTCGTCATCACCTCGGGAGCCGTCAGACAGGAGGGTACCAGCGGCGAGTACGTCCGCGAGGACTTTCCGGCGAGCGCCGACGACCGCGTGGTGGCGGCACTAGTTGCGGCCGCCGAGCAGTTGGGCCACGACTACCACGTGGGCGTGACCGCGAGCACCGACAGCTTCTACGCCGGGCAGGGTCGGCCGGGCTTCGAGGGGTTCGAGGCCGCCGGCAGCGAGGCCCAGTTCGAGGAACTGCGCGAGGCAGGAGTGTTGAACTTCGAGATGGAGGCGAGCGCGATTCTCAGCCTCGCCAACCTCTACGGATTGCGGGCGGGCGCGGTCTGCACAGTGTATGCCAATCGGACGACCGGCGAGTTCCGCACCGAAGGGGAGAACCGTGCGGCCGAGACCGCCAGTCTCGCGGCGGCGCTGCTCGCTCGGATGGACGAGCGGGCGCGCGAGGTCGGTGCCGACCGCTGGTATCCCGGTCTCGGCATCGACGGCTGACGACGCTCGATAGCACGGAGAGCGCCCACAGCACGGTTCCGCATCGGGAATCCTTTTCAGTCGGGACGCGCTATATCCCATGTGGCGTCCCCGTTCGAGGTTTTGGAGATCGATCCCGACGCGAGCGCAGCCGAACTCCGGCGGGCCTACCGCGAGCGCGTCATCGAGGCCCACCCCGATCACGGCGGTTCGGCCACGGAGTTCCAGCGCGTCCGGGAAGCGTACGCGGCGGCCAAGGCCGGCCGCGAACTCGAAGCGCCGCCCGAGCGCGAGGAACTCGACGAGGAGTCCGAACCAGACGACGAACCCGACGGCGCGCGCGTCGAGTACCTGAACTACGCGGTGCTCGACGACCACGGCTGGGACGTCGGCGACGCGGACCTCTTCGGGAAGGCCAACGACGCGGACCTCGACCCGGTCAACTATGGCAAGTTCCTCGTCCAGCCGGGCGAGTCGCTGCTCGAAGCCGCCGAGAACCGGGGTTTCGCGTGGCCCTACGCCTGTCGTGGCGGCGCGTGTGCGAACTGTGCGGTCGCACTCGTCGAAGGCGAGTTGGAGATGCCCGCCGACACCATCCTCCCGCCGAAGATGAAGGCCAGCGGCATCCGGCTCTCGTGCAACGGGATTCCGATCACCGACGAGATGAAAGTCATTTATAATATCAAACACCTCCCGGGTCTCGACGAACTGAGACTGCCCCCGCGGCCGTTCGAGCAGGCTCACGCCAGCGACTGACTTGGAGACGTGGCAAACAGTTAAGCCGAATCCCGACGCACCGTTTCGGATGATAAAACTCGTTGTCGGGTTAGTCAAGAAAGACGGCATGAGCATCGAGGCGTTCGAAGACCACTGGCACGACGAGCACGCCCCGCGGGCGAGCGAGATTCCGAGCCTCGAAAAGTACACTACTGGAGTCGCACTCGACCCCGAGGAAAGCGAGTACGACGGCATCGCCGAACTCTACTTCGAGAACCCCGAGGACGTCGAGACGGCCTTCGATTCGGAGGCCGGTCGGTGGGCGCTCGACGACCTCGAAAACTTCACCGAGACGGACGAGAACATCCAGCTAGTGCTCGACGAGACGGTGCAGGTTGAGTAGGCGGGTAGCTCACTTCCTGAGAAACGACGAGATGCGGTCGGTCAGGCCGCCGTCGCCGAGTTTGAGGTAGTAGGCCGCGCCGCCGTCCTCGTAGTAGTGGTCGATGTGGCGCTGGATCTCGAAGCCGATGTGTTCGTAGAAGCCGACGGCGTCCCGATTGCTCGCGCGGGCGTGACAGCTCACCGAACCGTGTTCCTCGGCGACGGTGGCGACGAGCCGTTCGCCGAAGCCCTCGCCGCGGTGGGCGAAATCGACGGCCAGAAAGAGCACGTAACCGTCACGGCGGACGGCCGCGAAGCCGATGAGGTCGTCGTCGCTGCCGGCGAAGACGAGGTGGACGGTCGCGCGGCGGTAGGCGTCGGCGAAGAACCCGCGGCGCTGTTTGAGCACGCCCTCCTCGCGGCGGATGCGCTCTTTCAGCTCCCACGCGGCGTCGAGATGCTCGTCGCTGCCCGGCCCGGCGACGCGATTCGTGACATCGACACTCACTGTCGGTCGATAGTGCACACGAAACCATAACTCCACCGCCCGCAGGGGAAGGCACAACGTTTTCGAGGGGGCCACCGCTGACTGCGGTATGGCTTCGGCGTCGGAACCGCGAGAGTCGTCGGGTGTGCTGCACACGCTGCGCGAGTGGCTCATCACGGGCGCTGCGCTCACGATCCCATTCCTCATCACCGTGATGGTGCTGGCGTTCGTGTTGAACTTCCTCAGTAACGTCCTCACGCCGGTCGTCGAGGCGGCGCGCGTGCTCGGGTTCATCGGGCCGGTCGCCGGTATCGCCCGTGCCATCGGTCTCGGACCGGCGTTCGGTTCGGTCATCATCGAGTTCGGCACCATCTTCGCGCTCGTGGCCATCGTCTTCGTCGTCGGGTTCGTCGCCCACGCCACCTCCTCCGAGCGGAAGTTCTCCCAGTGGTTCCACACCGCGATGGAGGCGATCCCGGGCGTCGGCTCGGTCTACACGAGTTTCAGGCGTATGAGCGACGTGTTGCTCGAAAGCGACACCAGTAGTTTTCAGGACGTGAAGCTCATCGAGTTCCCGAACGAGGGCACCTACTCGTTCGCGTTCGTGACCGCCCAGCCGCCGGCGACCATCGACGAGGCCGCGAGCCACGACGACCTCAGAACGCTGTTCATGCCGCTCGCGCCCAACCCCGTGATGGGCGGGTTTCTGGTCCACGTCCCCGCAGCGCGGGTCTACGACGTCGACCTCACCGTGGAGCAGGCCGTCAGCGCCATCGTCACCAGCGGCGTCGCCATCGGCGATACGGAGGACACGACGAGTCTCTCGGCCGACGAACTGGCGGCGCTCGGCGAGTACGACGCCGAGCGGACGACCGTCGAGGAGGGACTCGTCGGCGGGCCGGCGAACCCCGAACCGGCAGAACGCACCGCCGAACCCGCCGAGAGCAGCGATACGGAGCGTGGCGAGTCGTGAGCTTCGAACTCCGCGCACACACCGCGGACGTGGCCGTCGCCGCTGCGGGAGCGACGCTCGACGAGACGTTCGGCGCGGTCGCCGACGGACTGGCGGCGGCGATGTGCGAAGCGATCCCCGAGAGCGGCGAGCGCTTCGAGTTCACCGTCAGCGCCGAGAACCGCGAGGCGCTCCTGTACGAGTATCTCGCCGACTGCATCTATCAGCGCGACGTGCGCGGCGTACTGCCCGTCGCAAACCGGGCGACGGTACAGCGCGATGGCGACGAGTGGCGCGGTGAGGCGAGCGCGCGCGGTGTTTCGCTCTCAGACGTCGATGCACGGGAGATCAAGGCCGTGACGTACTCCGAGATGTGCATCGAAGAGGACGAGGGAGGCTGGCGGGCCTATGTCGTCTTCGACGTCTGACCCGGGGAGACGAAACCTATTCCGGCGACGGCGGAGTAAGGCGGGCATGGATACCTACGACGCCGACGGAGTTACGCTCGAACGGGTGGACGAATACGTCTGGGAGATCCCACAGGAGGGGGCGATGAACGCGCCCGCACGGGTGCTCGCCAGCGAGGCGCTGCTCGACGAGATCTCGGACGACAAGACGCTCGAACAGTTGCAGAACTCGACACAGCTCCCGGGAGTGGAAAAATACGCGGTCTGCATGCCCGACGGCCATCAGGGGTACGGCTTCCCGGTGGGTGGGGTTGCCGGTATCGACGCCGAGGATGGCTGTATTTCACCGGGGGCGGTGGGCTTCGACATTAACTGTGGCGTGCGGATGATGACGACGAACCTCACCTACGAGGACGTCGAGGGTCACGAGGAGGAACTGGTCGAGTCGCTCTTTGCGAACGTTCCATCAGGACTCGGCGGCGGCGGCGTGGTCGAATCCGGTGTCGAAACCGTCGAGGAGATCCTCGACCGGGGCGTCGAGTGGGCGCTCGACGAGGGCTACGCCGTCGAAGCGGACCTCGCCCACTGCGAGGACGAGGGTCGCCGGCCGGACGCCGACCCCGATGCCGTCTCGCAGAAGGCCAAAGACAGGGGCAAGAACCAGATCGGGAGTCTTGGGTCGGGCAACCACTTCCTCGAAGTCCAGCGCGTGACCGACGTCTTCCGGGATGGAGTGGCCGATTCCTACGGGCTGTCGGAGGACCAGATCGTGGTGCTCATCCACTGTGGCTCGCGGGGACTCGGCCATCAGGTCTGTACCGAGTACACCCGCGAGGTCGAGCAGGCGCACTCGGGACTGGTCGATCGGCTCCCGGACAAGGAACTCGCGGCCGCTCCGGCGGGAAGCCAGCTCGCGGACGAATACTACGGCGCGATGTGTGCGGCCATCAACTATGCCTGGGTCAACCGTCAGGTCATCATGCATCGCACGCGAGAGGTGTTCGAGCGGGTGTTCGAGCGCTCGTGGGAGGAGATGGAGATGAACCTGCTCTACGACGTGGCGCACAACATCGCCAAGAAAGAAGTCCACGACGTGGACGGCGAGGAGCGCGAACTCTACGTCCACCGCAAGGGCGCGACCCGGGCGTTCCCCGCCGGGCGCGAGGAAGTCCCGAAGGCGTACCGGGACGTCGGCCAGCCAGTGATAATCCCGGGGAGCATGGGCGCTGGCTCGTATGTCCTCCGTGGTGGCGAAGCCTCGATGGACACCACATTCGGTTCGACGGCCCACGGCGCGGGCCGGACGATGAGTCGCACGCAGGCGAAAAGCGAGTTCTGGGGCGAGGACGTCCAGGACGAACTCCGCGGGCAGAAGGTGTACGTGAAGGCTCAGAGCGGCGCGACCGTCGCTGAGGAAGCGCCCGGCGTCTACAAGGACGTCGACGAAGTCGTGAGGGTGTCCGAGGAGTTGGGCATCGGCGACACCGTGGCGCGAACCTTCCCCGTGTGCAATATCAAAGGCTGAGTCAGCCGGGATGAATCAGCGGATTTCTGACTGCTCGACCGCCGGCCGTCGTATCCGACCTTCGATTTCCGGGTCGATACCGAATTCGCGGGCGTACTCGACGAGCGCCTCGTAGGCTTTCCCAACTGTTCGAACCACGTCGCGTTCGTCGAACGCCGAAAAGAGGTGGTCGCTCTCGACGTGGTGAAAATCGACCGCGACGGAGTACGTCCGGTCGGGGGCAACAGGTTCGCCACCGACCCGCGCCTCGACGAGTTGTCCGGGTTCGTCCCACACCAGAGTCGCACCACTGACGTGACCAACCCTCCAGTCAGGGACCTCGGGATAGCGATAGGAGTGGTCGCACTCGCGGAAGGACTCGAGCAGTTGCTCGCCGGTGAGTTCGAGGACCACGAGATCGTTGTCGAAGGGCAACACGCCGACGAGGTCCACGGCAGTCACTGTTCCCGAGAGCGGGTCGCTCTCCCGGATGCCGGCTCTGAGCATCGCTACCTCCGTGTCGGCTCGCCAGCGAAGGGCATCGGTCACGACGTTGCCGACGCGGCTCTCGCCACCGTATCGGTCTCGCTTTTCGAGTTCGAGAGGCGTATCGAGCGTCGTCACCACCTCCGACAATCCCGTCTCGTCCATCCGCTTGCGGAGCGCCGTTTCGACATCTTCGTCCAGCGGCCCGTCCAGCACGGCGTGGGCGGTCAGCGTCGCTTCGTCGTCCCCGAGTTCAACGTCGAGCAGCCGTCGGCCGTTCGCGCCGGGCCGCGCGACGAGCGTTCCAGCGATGCGCTCTGTGTGGGCCGTGTGGTCGTGCCCGCCGAGAACCGCATCGACGTCGAGTTCCGCCGCCAGTTCGGTGTCATCGCCACAGTGTGAGAGCACGACCGTGTAATCCACCTCGCCTTCGAGTGCTTCGACGCTTTCGGCGACGGCCGCGACCGAGGCGGTGAATTCGAGGTCGTCCGCTTCGGGCGTCATCACCGGCGTGTCGGGGGTCGCCACGCCCACGAGGCCGATGCGATGAGCATCAGTCTCGACGACCGTATGCGCGAGTGCTCCCGCGTCGGTGGCGAAGCGCTCGCCCTCTTCGAAGACGTTCGCGCCGAGCCACGGCTGTGGGGAGTCGCCGACGAGTTCTCGCGTGGCCTCGACGCCGTAATCGAAGTCGTGGTTGCCGAATACCTCGGCGTCCGGCTCGACGGCACGGTAGAAATCGAGCGCCTGCCGGCCCTGCGTGACGAGCGAGAGCACGCCGGGCGCGGTGTTGTCGCCCGCTCCGCACACGACGGTCTCGCTGTCGCGCAACTGATCGATGAGTCCGGCGAGCCGCCCGATGCGTTCCGGGTCGTCGTAGGCGTTCTCGATATCGGCGTAGTGCAACAGGCGCGGGGCCATTCGTCCACATATCAATGGGAGTGGATAAAGTTGTTCCGGGCTATCGAAGAAAGTCGAACGAGACATCCGCCGGCGTAGTGTGTGCCTCCACCGCACGGCCCTGCTCGTAGTTGACGAAGTTCAGATAAAATAACTCGCCACAGCCCTCGCCGTCGGTTTCGCTCGCCCCACAGACGATTTCGACGCCATCGCCCTCCTCGAAGTTCTCGTGTGGAGCGGCGTACTCCCAGCCATCGAGGGCGAAGGGCGTCACGGACTTATCGGCGAGTTCGGGTTCGCGGTCAAGCGTGACGAGCGCATCACAGCGGGGACAGGTGTAGCGAACGGCAACCATATCGGAAGAAGGGTATGGACGCGTATAGCTTCGGTCCTCCAGCGGCGATACGGCCGCCGTACGGTGCTGGCGGTGCTGTGCAGTAGTGCGGAAGGTGTCCGCGCGAACGGAATGGGCGCGGTTGACCGCTCACGCGGTTTGCGAGCGGGAGTTTTTAGTCCAGGTTTTTGCGAGGGGTTTAGCGCGCCGACGGCGCGCGATGCCCCGAAGTAAAAAAGTGGGGGCGGATTAGTCGTTACAGCAGCCACCGACCCGGTCGCCGAAGTCGATGGCGAGATCGGCGGCGATCTCTTGGTTCACCCGTTCGAGACGCGCATCGAGGGCTTCCTGCGCTTCGAGGAACTCGGCCATCGCCGGCACCGTGTGAAGGTCCTGCTGGGCACTTTGGAGCGTTTCGAGGTCGTCCTGTGTGGCCTCGCCGGTCTGGCGAGCCTGCACGAACTCGTCGCGCAGGCGCTCGAACTCCTGAACCTTCTTCTGGGCTTCGGGGCTTTTCTCGACAGCGGCTTTCGACTCGACGAAGCGCTCGTACTCCGGCGTGTCGGCGATGGCCGCGCCGAGATCGCCCGCGACGGTTTCGGGTTCGTCCCGTGTCGTGGCTTCGACGCCGGCGTCGACCTCCGATTCGGTGCTCATCACTCCCCGGTTGGGTCGTGAGCGCCTTCAACGTGGCGGTCAGCGGAGTCGAGATTCGATCCACGCCACCACGTCGGCGAGTTCGTCCGGGCCGATACCGTGGGCGCTCTCGTACTGGTGGGACTCGACCGCACAACCCATCTCACGGAGGCGGTCGGCGGCCCGCTCGGCGCGCTGGGCGGGAATCATCCGGTCGGCGGTGCCCGAACCGACGAACACCGGTGTGCCCGCGATACCATTGGGCGCGCTGTCGGCGTGTGTTTCGGCCAGATACCCATGTAAACAGACGACCCACGCGAACCGGTCCGGCTGCTCGCACAAAAGCGAGAGGCTCGTGATGGCCCCCTGACTGAATCCGAGCAGTCCGATTCTCCCTGGTGCGAGGTCGTAGCGCTCGATCGCAGCCTCGATGTTCTCGGCGACGAGATCGAGGCTCCGGCGGAACTCCTCCTCGTCGGGTTGGCTGCGATGGAGATCACCGTCGGGCATCACCATCTCGTACCACGTATAGCCTTGCATGAGTCGGTCCGGCGCGCGCAGGCTGACGATGTGGAGTTCGTCGGGCAGGCGCTGGGCCACGGGAAGCAGGTCCTGCTCGTCCGCGCCGCGACCGTGAAGGACGAACACCGCCGGTGCGGGTCCCTCGGTGAGGCTATCGGGGTCCACGTGGACGTGTTCGAGCGGGAGGTCGGCGGGCATGGAGCGACGTAGGTCGGTAAGGGGTTTCAACCTCTTGGGCAGCAACGATTCGATGGCCTGTGCGTCTCGTCGCTCACGCAAAACACCGAGACTAAACGTCAGGACAGCCAAACCCGGTCAATGAGCCATACGTCGGAATCGAAGTCGGGTGACCTCACCAAGACGGGAATGTCGCTCAAGCACGACCGTGAGTGGGACTACGAACTCGACAGGATAGTGGAAGCGGTCGAGGAGCGCGACGCGAAGAAGGTCGGTCTCCAGTTCCCCGAGGGGCTGAAGCGCCGCGGTCCCGCGGTCACCGACGACCTGCGCGCACTCCTGCCCGACGACGTTCGGGTACTCCTGTCGGGCCAGCCTTGCTATGGCGCCTGCGACCTCGACACCTACATGATGCGCCGCACGGACGTGTTCGTCCACTTCGGCCACTCGCCGATGAAAGAGTCGGACAAGATCATCTACGTCCCGCTCTTCTCGAACGTCGACGTCGAGCCGATCCTCGAAGACTCTCTGGACGAACTCGCAGACCCCGCCGAGAACCCCGACGTCGGCCTCGTGACGACCGCCCAGCACATGAACAAGTTCGAGGAGATGCGCGCGTGGCTCGAGGAGCGAGAGTTCGACGTCCACACACGCCGCGGCGACGAGCGGCTCACCCACGAGGGGCAGGTCTTGGGCTGTAACTACGCCTCGGCGGACATCGACGCCGACCAAGTGCTCTACGTGGGCGGCGGGAAGTTCCATCCCCTCGGACTGGCGATGGAACACCCTGACAAGCGGGTCGTCATCGCCGATCCCGTCAACAACGCCGTCTCGATCGCCGACACCGAGAAATTCCTCAAACAGCGCTACGGGGCCGTCCACCGCGCGATGGATGCACGGAAATGGGGCGTCATCTTCTGTACGAAGATCGGCCAGGGTCGCTACGACCAGGCCGAGAAGATCGTCGAGGAGAACGACGACGCCTACCTCATCACGATGGACGAGGTGACGCCCGACAGGCTCCGGAACTTCGACATGGACGCGTTCGTCAACACTGGGTGTCCGAGAATTACGACCGACGACGGTCCGCGATTCCACAAACCGATGCTCACGCCGGGCGAGTACGAGATCGCCGTCGGCAACGAACCGCTGGAGAACCTCTCGTTCGATACTTTCCACGGCACGTGGTAGGCGTCGTGGGCTGCTGTTAGTCGACCGCTTCGAGCCGGAACGCATATGCCGGCCATCCCGGTCGTGTACCCATGCCCGGCGCACGCATCGAGCGCGGCGAGCGCGTCACGCTCCGAACCATCGAAGAGAAGGATATTCCGTTCACACAGCGCGCATCGGCCAATCCGGAAATCCGCTACCCGCTCGGCTCCCCGCTCAGGAACCGCGAGGAGGTCGAAAACTGGGATACCGAAAGCACTGACCGCTTTCTCGTCAGTCTCGACGACGATGCGGGTCCCGGCCAACCCGACGAGGGAGAGACGAAACCCATCGGCGTCGTCGCCGTCGAGGACGCCGACTGGAAACGTCCCGAACTCGGTTACTGGCTCGTCCCGGAGGTCCACGGCGAGGGCTACGGCACCGAGGCGGTCGCGCTCGTCGTCGAGTACGTCTTCCGGAGCTACGAGACGCCCGCCATCGGCGCGGGTGCGTTCGACTTCAACGACGCTTCCCAGGGACTGCTCGAATCGCTCGGCTTCAGCGAGGAGGGCCGCCGTCGCAAATACATGTTCGTCGACGGCGCACACCGCGACATGATTCAGTACGGCTTGTTGCGGGAGGAGTGGCGCGAACAGCACGATTCGTGAGTCTCGCTTATCGAACTCTACCAGTAGCTCTCGTATACTTTCACCGCGTAGCCTTCTGACGAGTCGCGATACAGACGAGAACCCAGGCTACACCCTCTTCGATCGAGTTCATACAGTTAGTCCGAAAAATCGAGCACGACCGCTCGTCCGGCTCAGCTCTCGATGGTTTCGATTTCCTCGTCGGTGAGGTCGATGTCGCTTGCGGCGACGTTCTCTTCGAGGTGGTCGATACTCGAGGTACCGGGAATCGGAAGCATCACGGGCGAGTGCTGGAGCAGCCACGCGAGCCCGACCTGATACTCGGTCGCGTCGTGGTTGTCGGCGACTTCGTCGAGACCGTCGAGGTCGCCCGAGCCGAGCGGTGCCCACGGGATGAATCCGATATCATGCTCCTCGCAGTAGTCGAGAACCTCCTCGTGCTCGCGGTCGCCGATGTTGTACTGGTTCTGGACGGTGGCGATCTCCACTACGTCGCGCGCGGTTTCGAGCTGCTCGACCGAGACGTTCGAGACGCCGACGTGGTTGACCTTCCCCTCGTCTGTGAGGTCGGCGAAGGTCTCGACGGCTTCGGCGTAGTCGATGTCGGGGTCCGGGCGGTGATACTGATAGAGGTCGATCTGGTCCACTTTGAGCCGGTCGAGACTCCCGAGAATCGAATTGCGGATGTAGCCCGGCTGGCCACAGCGCGGCCACGAGGCGTCGCGGTCGTCGCGCCAGAGTCCGCCTTTCGTCGCCACGAAGACGTCCTCGTAGGGCGCGAGCGCCTCGCCGATGAGTCGTTCCGAGACCGCTGGCCCGTACGAATCGGCGGTGTCGATGAAGTCCACACCCAACTCGGTGGCCCGCTGGAGGACGTCCTTGGCCTCCTCTTCGTCGTCCGGCGGACCGATGATCTCCTCGCCGGTGAGTCGCATCGCGCCGTAGCCCAGTCGATGAACAGTATCTTCACCGCCGATATCGAACGTGTCGCTCCGGTTTTCGGTTGCCATCGAACGAAAGACGACTACCACACGGGAGCCTCTTTCGGCCGCGGCAGTCCGTTCGGCAAGTACGAGATACCGGACCTCAGAACCCGCGCTGGTACTGAATGGGTGGCTCGATCTGTTCCGACCGGTCGAGGGTATCGGCGGCGTGCAGCGAGAAATACGGGTCCCTGAGATGCTCGCGGCCGACGATGGCCATGTCCGCCCGGCCGTTGCGGACGAGCGCGTCGGCTTGAACGGGGGAGGAGATGCCGCCGACCGCCCCGACGGCGATATCGGACTCGCGCTCGCGGGTGATGCGGTCGGCGTAGGGCAGCTGATAGCCCGGTCCCCGGGAGGGGATCTGCGGGTCGGGGTCGTTGCCGCCGGCGCTCACGTCGATGAGGTCCGCGCCCGCCGCGGCGAGGTCGTCGGTCAATCTGATCGAGTCCTCGACCGTCCACGAGTTGCGCTCGGGCAGCCAGTCGGTCGCCGAGATACGGACGAAGACGGGCTTGTCGTCGGGCCAGACTTCCCGCACCGCGGCCGTCACCTCGCGGACCAAGCGGCTCCGGCCCTCGAAGTCGCCGCCGTAATCGTCCGTCCGGTGGTTGGTGACCGGCGAGAGGAACTCGTGGAGGAGGTAGCCGTGGGCGGCGTGGACCTCGGCGATATCGAAGCCCGCCTCGTCGGCGTGCTCGGCGGCAGTCCTGAAGGAGTCGATGACGTCCTCGATGTCGTCCTGCGTCATCGCCGCCGTTTCCGTCGCCCCGCTTTCGTAGGGCCACGGCTCCCGGCTGGGGGCGATCGTCTCCCAGCCGCCCTCGTCGGGCTGAAGCGGCTCGCTACCGTCCCACGGTCGGGATTTCGACGCCTTCCGGCCGGCGTGGGCGAGCTGGATGGCCGGCACCGAGCCCTGGGATTTGACGAACTCGGCTACCGGCGCGAGCGCGTCGGCATGGGCGTCGCTCCAGATGCCCAGATCCTCCGGCGAGATGCGCCCGCGCGCCTCGACCGCGGTCGCCTCGGTCATCACGACGCCGGCCCCGCCGGACGCCCGACTACCGAGGTGGACGAGATGCCAGTCGGTCGCCAGCCCGTCGCGATCCTCACAAGAATACTGACACATCGGAGAGACCATCACCCGGTTCGGGATCGTCGTCTCGCGCAGTTCGAGCGGCGCGAAGAGATCTGCTGTCATCACCGAAACCACGTGCTCACCCGGAAAGACGGTGACGAAAACGGCCGCCGTGGCACGAAAAACAGGTCTATACCGCCGATTCCGGAAACGGTGTCTCGCCGCCGGTTCAGCCGAGCGTGAGCGCGAGCGGAATCGCAAACACGACCACGAGACCGACGAGCGCCACGAGCGCGCCGATACCGACTTCGCGGCCCGAGAAGTCGCTCATCGGGGCCGTCTCGCGGGTGGCGACCGGTTCGACGCTTCCATGAGTTCCCTCGCCCGCCGCGTCGGGGTGGCTCTCGCGGCTCTCGTGGTCGCCCTCGACCATCGTCTCGTTTTCGGTGTCGGTCGCCTGCTCCTGGCCGGCCTCTGACTCGCGCGGCTCGGTCGGCGCGTCGTCGCTCATGGCCGAGTCGATGACCGCGGGCTACTAAAGCCTCCCTGTCGGGGGCGACCGGATTGCTTTTTGCTCGGAGTGCGGTAGGTCGCGTCAATGGCGTTGACGAAGCGAGTCATTCCCTGTATCGACGTCGACCTCGACGAGGCGGGCGAGCCGGCGGTCTACACCGGCGTGAACTTCGAGAACCTGACCTACTCGGGCGACCCCGTCGAGATGGCGCGCCAGTACAACGAGGCGGGGGCCGACGAGTTCGTCTTCCTCGACATCACCGCGAGCGCCGACGGCCGCGAGACGATGCTCGACGTCGTCTCGCGTGTCGCGGACGAGGTGTTCATTCCCCTGACAGTAGGCGGCGGCATCCGCACCCGCGCGGATATAAGGGAGACCCTCCGGGCGGGCGCGGACAAGGTCTCCATCAACACGGGCGCACTCCAGAGTCCAAGTCTCATCACCGAGGGCGCAGAATCGTTCGGCAGCCAGTGTATCGTCATCTCGGTCGACGCGCGCCGCCGCTACGACGGCGAGGGCGAACACTTCGTCACCATCGACGGCGAATCGTGCTGGTTCGAGTGCACGGTGAAGGGTGGGCGCGAAGGGACGGGCATCGACGTGATCGAGTGGGCGCGCGAGGCCCAAAATCGCGGTGCGGGCGAACTGTTCGTCAACTCCATCGACGCCGATGGCACGAAGGAGGGGTACGACATCCCATTGACGCGCGCAGTCTGTGAGACCGTCTCGACGCCGGTCATCGCCTCCTCGGGCTGTGGCGGTCCCGCCGACATGACGGAGGTGTTCACCGAGGCGGGTGCGGACGCGGCGCTTGCGGCCTCGATTTTCCACTTCGGCGAGTATTCGATTCGGGAGGTCAAGGAACGTCTCGACGAGCATGGGATACCGGTCCGACGCTAAGGGTCGTCTCGCCTGTGGCAGGCGGTTTTTGATGCAGATTTTTGCGGCCCCGTGAACGAAGTGAATCGGGCCGCAAGAAGGTGCCAATGGAATATCTCGACGAGCAGGGGATACCGGTGCGGCGCTGAGAGCGGGCAGTGGCCGTCGGTGTGCTCACTCCGTCAGCGGCAGAACGATGCCGAAGAAAATCACCGAGAGGAAGGCGATGACGATGCCGGCGATCTCGCTGTCGGCGAGGAGAGTCTCACCCCAGCCGGGAAGCGGGCCGAACAGCGCGGGACCGGCGATCGCGCCGAGTGCGCCGAGGACGAACAGCGTGACACCCAGTCCGAAGCCGTATTTCGTGAGCCAGCCGTAATCGAGGTCGCCGTACCGAGCCATACACACCGCTTCCCGCCGACTGCCTCAAAGATTGCGTTTCGTCCCCGCGAAGCACAACCGCTTTGTCCCCACGCGAACGAGTCGACTCAAATGTACGAGACTGCGATGGAGTTGGTTGCGGAGTTCGGATCGACCGCCGTTCGCGCCGTGGGCGCGGCGGTCGCGGCCGTGGCGGGCGTGGTCGTCGAGCTCAATGGTATGGAGACCCTTGGGGCGGGCGAACAGACGATCGGGCTCTGGATGGCGGTGCTGGGCGGCGTGTTGCTCATCGCGGGCTTCGTGCTCGCCCGCGAGGCGGTCGGACAGGTCCGGTCGGCGAACTAACCGTCAGGCAGCGCTCTCGAACGCCGTGTGGAACGCCGCTGTCATGTCGCTCACCCGCTGCGCACCGGCTTCGAGCGCGTCGAGCGGGTCCGTTCCTTCTGTGCGGATGGTGAGCACCGGTTCGGTCTGGCCGCCCGACTGCTCGGGGTTGACGTCGTAGGTGGCCGCCGCGACACCCTCGGTTTCGAGCAGTGCGCCCTTGAGCACGTTCATGAACGTGTGATCCTCGCCCGTTATCTCTATCGACAGTTCCTCGTCGCCGCTCTCGATGACGCGCAGGTCCATACGGTTTCTTCGCGCTCGCGCGCTTCAACCTGACGGACTCCCGCGACAGAGTGAAACCCACGCCCACCCACCACCGATCATGGTCTCGCCGTGGCTGGCGCTCGTCCGCGTCGGGGTCGTCCTCGCGGTCCTCGTCTCGGCGCTCGTCGCGTGGCGACTCGACACGGACGACTGGGAGCGCGCACTGCGGACGCGCTTTCTCGCCGGCGTACCGTGGGGCACGCTGTCGACGGTGGCTGGCGTGCTCGTCGTCTATGTGTTCGTACAGGGCGGGCTCCGGCACTGGCACGCCCCGCTCGCGCTGCCCTTCCGCGCGTGGTCGTACCTCTACCCGCTCGGCATGGCCCTCTCCTCGTTCGCCCACGTCGGCCCGAGCCATCTGGTGAGCAATCTGGTGGGAACGGTTGCACTCGCGCCGCTGGCCGAGTACGCATGGGGCCACTACCCGTCCGAGCGCGGTTCGCCGCTCGTGAGGACCCCCCTCGGCCGCGTGCTCGCGGTGCCGGCCGCCGCCCTCCTCGTCGGGCTGTTCGTCGCGCTCTTTTCGATCGGACCCGTCATCGGCTTCTCGGGCGTGCTCTTCGCCTTCGCGGGCTTCGCGCTCGTACAGTACCCGCTCGCGACCGTGGTCGCGCTCGCGGCCAGCGGTGCTGTTCGACAGCTCTACGCCGCCATCCAGAACCCGGTCGTACAGGCCAGCGCCGAACCCTCGTTCGGAGCGCCGTGGTGGGCCGGCATCGCTATTCAGGCCCACGCCATCGGCCTGCTCGTGGGTGTTCTGGCCGGTATCGCCCTCGTCCGCCGTCGGGGAACGGGACCCTCGGCGAGCCGGCTCTGGCTCGGCACTGTCCTATTCGCCGTCTCGCAGTCGCTGTGGGCGGTCTACTGGTTTCGCGGCAACGGCGGGTTCGTGCTCTACCGGGCGCTCGGCGTGGTGCTCGTCTTCGGGCTTGCCACGCTGGTCGCCGCGAGCGTCGCCGCCCCCGGTCGCTTTTCGCCGACGCGACCGCTCGTCGGCGGCAGCGAGCGCCGGGTGGGGGCCGTGGTCGTCGTCCTGCTCGCGCTCGCGGCGCTTTCGGCTCCCGCGATCCCGGTGAATCTCACCACCGTCGATTCCTCGACGGCACGGGCGGCCGCCGCGCCCGCCGACGCGACGCCCGATGGCAATCCCATCGCCGTACGCGATTACACCGTGCACTACGCCGAGAACGTCACCAACCGGCAGGTGTCGGTGGTTGACGTTGCGGCGTTCGGCGAGAGTACGACCGTCAACGCCAGCGGCGTCGTCGTGGCGAGCGAGCGCCGACACCTCTGGACGACCGCCGTCAGAGCCTCGCGCCTGCAGTTCGCCGGCTGTGCGACCGTCCGTGTCGGCGGTCTCGGCTGGGAGGAGCGAGTGCGAGTCTTACGCACCGGCTGGCGGACGGGCGGCGAGCGGGCTTACAAAGTTCGATTCGAGCACGGCAATCACAGCCGACTCGCCTACCGCTCCGAACCGGCGACCGCCGACGCGACGATCCGGAACAAGAACGTCTCGGTAGTCCCTCGACGGAAGGGGTTCGGGCTGGTCGTCTCACGGGAAAACCGAACGGTTGGGCGCGTGCCGCTCCCGAGAAACGGAACCGCGCGCGCCGCGAACCTCACCTTCAGCCGCGAGGGCCGGGACCTGTTCGTCACGGCCGGCGAGACGCGCGTTCGGGTGGCAAAACGAGAGACGTACGAGTGAGTCCTGCGTATCGAGTGGGGTTCGCCGCCCGACTACGCCCACTCGATGCGGAAGAGTTCGGCGTCGACGGTGTGTGAGTCCGCGTCGTGGAAGTCGAACTGCTTGGGGAGATCGAGTTCGGCGCGGAACGAGCGCGTGACCGTCCCGTCGTTGTCGGCGGCGAACGATGCGACGAAATCCCGACTGCCGGCGTTGTGCACCGAATACGAGACGTCGCCCACGCGGGCGGCCGTGGCGAGGAACGCACGATCCGCGTGTTCGCTGTCGTTCTGTGCGCCGAATGGAGGGTTCATCACCACGGTCGTCCCTCCATCCGTGTCGAGCGGCGCGTCGGTCGCGTCGGCGCGCAGCCACGAGATGTCGGCTGCCGTGCCGACCCGTCCCTCGTTGTCGCGCGCCGTCGAGAGCGGATTGGGGTCGATGTCGACGCCGACCACCCCCGTGGGGCCCCTGAGTGCGGCCGCGAGCGCGAGCATCCCGGTTCCAGTCCCCAAATCGACGACGAACCGGCCCTCGATGTCGCCCTGCAGGTCGGCGTCGTGGACCAGTCTGGCCGCCAGTTCGGGCGGCGTTCGGTACTGCTCCAGGCTCGCCTGCGGGTTCTCGAAGCCGGCGACGACGGCGAGTTGCTGGGCCAGCGCGCTCACGGAACTCATCGCCGACCATACCCAATGGGCATACGAAAACCTTTCCACATACATCGGAGTTATCCGAGGGGTAGAACTACGTCGGTGGCCACCGTTCGACCGACCGGATGGACGAACCCGACCCACAGGTGCAGCAACTGCTCGATTTCATCGACCAACAGCGCGCGCCGCCGACCCACGGCATGTCGGTTCCGACCGCCCGCGCTCGCCTCGACGAACTGTTCGCGACGCCCGATCCCGAACCGGTCGGCGGGGTCGAAAACTTCTCTATCGAGGGGCCCGGCGGCCCGCTTCCCGTTCGGGTGTACGCCCCCGAGACGGGCACGGAGCCGTACGGCGTGTTCGTCACCTTTCATGGCGGTGGGTGGGTCGTCGGCAGCCTCGACACCCACGACCCGGTCTGTCGCGCGCTCGCAAACGCCGCCGAATGTCTCGTCGTCTCGGTCGACTACCGCCTCGCACCCGAACATCCGTTCCCGGCGGCCGCCGAGGACTGCTATGCGGCCGTCGAGTGGGCCGCCGAATACGCCGACGAACTCGGCGGCGACCCCGAGCGCATCGCCGTCGGCGGCGACAGCGCGGGCGGCAACCTCACGGCTGCGGTCACGCTCATGGCCCGCGACCGCGACGGGCCTGAACTGTGTCACCAGTCGCTCGTCTATCCGGCGGTCAACTCCCCCGTGTTGAAGCGATTCGACTCCTACGAGGAGAACGCCGAGGGCTACCTCCTCGAATACGGCAGCATCGAGTGGTACTACGAGCGCTACGTCCAGCGCGCGACCGACGCGCGCAACGAGTACGTCGCACCGCTGCTGGCGCGCGATCTATCGAGCCTTCCACCGGCGACAGTCCTTACTGCGGGGTTCGACCCACTGCGCGACGAGGGCTTCACCTACGCCGATCGCCTCGATGCGGCGGGCGTTTCGGTCACGCACGAGCACTTCGAGGGGATGGTCCACGGGTTCGTCAATCTCGTCGACACCATCGATCGCAGCCGCGACGCCATCGGGTTGCTCGCCGACGACCTCGAAGAAGCGTTCGCCGGGTAGGTGGTCGGTGCGCGAACCGATTGCGGAGAATCAGGCGGCGTTCGTCGAGACGAGACTGCTGGCGACGGCGGCCAGTTCACCGGCGTCGGCCTCGGCGAGGCGCTCGTCGCCGAGCAGCAGCCGCAGGCGCGGGCGACCGACGTCGATGGGGACTTTCGTCGTGTCGAGCAGCCCCATCTCCTCTAGCCGGGTCTTCGTCCGCGAGAAGGTGGCCTTGCTGGCGACGCCGGTGTCCTCACCCCACTTCGAGATGTCGTAGAGCAGTTCCTCGTTTTTCGCCGCGACGAGCAGACTGATCGTCACCTCGTCGAGACCGTCGCCGTCGCCGCGGGCGGTTTCGAGCGAGGCGAGCACGGCGTCGAAGTCCTCGCGCATGGCGGGATCGAACGCCTCGGCCATCGTCTCGCGCACCCGCGACATCGGCGGGGTTCTGAGGCTGTAGTCCGGACTCTCCGCCCAGCGCTCGTCGTACTGCTCGCGGGCACTCTCGACGAACGCCTCGTCGTCGGTCCCGAGGGCGGCCACCCGCTGGTCGGCCGTGACGAGCGAGACGACCGTCTCCCCGGTGACGATCACAGGACCGGTGCCGGCGTCCTCGGTCGTGCGCAGCGAGAGCGTGCCGTCGGCGACGAGGTCGGCGGCCATGCTGGCGACGAGGAAGTCGTCGAGAACGGTCTTGAGCGTGTCGTCGAACGCGAGCAGTCGAACCGTCGGCGGGCTGTCGAGGTCCGCGAGCACCGCGACCAGCCGCTCGACCGACGTCGCCGCAGGAACGACGACGAGCGCCTCGTCGGGCGCGTCCGCGAACACGGTGCGGTAGATTTCGGCGACGTCCGTTTCGATTCGGTTCGAGAAACTCATCGTAGCTAAACGGAGGTTCCCTGTCTATTTAATTTTACTGGCCGAGAGGACCTGAAACGCATAAAATCGAAAGAATTAGGCAACATATCGGACGATCGTTCGGGCAGGACGCCTTACACCCCGTGGTCGGAGAGCAGCAATCACCCCGTCACTGGGAAGCCAGTCTTGCCCACGTTTCCACGAACCACGATGACGAATGGGTGTTGCTCGTCCTCAACCCTTAGAAACGTGAGTTCCCGAGCGATCGTCGTCGGATCCGCCGGAAAGTTGCCTTGAACCATTCTGACCACGTGCGTTACTATATGAAATATTACGGTATATTCATGCGTCATCGGGGCCCTCTCAAAAGTGTTATGGCCAACAGCCGGCACGGGACGGCCGAAGGAGAATCGCCACCGACCAGCATCCTGTTCGAGATGTCGTGTGTCGGGCAGACGGGGGCGGCGCTCGCCGGCAGCGCTTGCGGCTACTCCGGCCCCTAGATCACACCGAGATCGAGGCGGTCGCTCCAGTGTAGTTCGCCGTCGACTTTCACCGGCATGGCTTCGAGTTCGAGCAGCGCCCATAACTCGTGCGCCGAGAGGTCGAGCGTCCGGACGTGACCCGAGGAGAGATAACAGTCGCTCTCGCCCATCGCGGGGATGAAGAGACTGCCGAGACCGTGTTTGCGCGTCGGATAGGTGAACTGCTCGACCCGAAACCGTCCCTCGGCGCGCTCGATTTCACAGAGGATCGGCGTGCCGCTCGCGGCGTAGGCGATGGTGAACTCACCGTCGCCGACGACGAGGTACTGCCCACCGACGATGCACTCGCTGCGGGCGACGTCGAGGGCGGCGCGCAACGGAAATCCGGCATCGAACAGCCCCGCGAGCGCCCGTCCCATCCGAACCGCGTCGCGGTTCAGAATGTCCGAGAGGGTGACGATC